>JASLHP010000357.1 GCA_030149625.1 Solirubrobacteraceae bacterium | reverse complement strand
TGCGCGAGGAGGTCGATAACGGACCCCGGCGACTCGCGCCGACGGTGGCTGAGTTCGCGGGCGCCACATTCCACGAGAACGGCCGGATCACGATGACTTGGCCGGACGGGGAGGCGACGCAGAAGGAGACGGGACGACGCGACTCCTCCGTGCGACGGCTACGCGATGGGCTGCGACCGTTCCTGCGCGAGTTTCACGACCGGCGCCTCGACAGCTTCACTCGGGACGAAGCCGTGACGTGGACGCGCCCGAAGAACGCCACCATCCAACAGGCAGTGCGGCAGTTCTTCAATCACGCACTCGACCGCGACCTCATCCCGCGCAACCAGTTCACTCGCCTTGGCGCGAGCAAGCGCAAGCGCCGCGTTGATCGTCCCGACTTCGAGATCATCACCGACGAGCAGTACGAGCGGCTGCGCCGCTGCGCACGCGAAAGCCGCGCCGACGACTACGGGCTCGTACTAGAGGGCACCGTCCTGGCTGTGGGCGAGACCGCGATGCGTCCCGGTGAAATCTTCGGACTGCATCGCCCCGACATCCACATGGCCGAGAGCATGATCCATGTACGGCGCCAGATCGACCTTGACACCGGCAAGCTCACATGGCCGAAGGACGACGACGGACGCTGGATAGTGATGAGCCCCGCCCTACGCGCCCATTTGGAACGGATGCCGCGCATGGGAAAAGTCGTGCATGAGAAGTACGGCGAGATCGTGTTCCCCGCACCACGCGGCGGCTATATGTTCAGGAGCACTTGGCACACGCATTGGCACTCGGTACGCGCCGCCGCAGGGATGCCCGACCAAGACTTCTACGAGCTAAAGCACCGCGCGATTCAATGGATGGTCGATCCCGTCTCAGACGGCGGGCTCGGCCTCGACCCCGCGACGGTCGCAGAAATGGTCGGGCACGACGACGGCGGCTATCTCATCGCTACCGTCTACACCAAGCTAGGCCAGCGCCGCGCGCTCGGACGCGCTCAGCAAGCGATGGCGGCCTATCAGGAGCGCCAAGACGCCGCGACCGCCGAGGCACCCCGCCTGCACGTCGTCGCGTAACGCGGCGATGCCGCGCCCCTGCCTACCCGCCGCTTCGCGCGTAGCTCACAGCAGCGGGCCTATCGGCGCACCCCTTCATCTCGACTATGTGCCCGTCGCGGATCGTCACGACCATGTAAGCGATTCCGTCGTCCACCGGACGGTCAAGCTGCCCCGGCTGCTCGGGACGGAACGCCACGAGCACACGCGGCCCGTCTTGGACGGTTTCCTCGACCGTGCCTCGCAAGCGGCCAGCGAGGTTGCGACTCATCACGTCGATGATTGCCTCGCGGCCGTCGCAGAGCTGCCCTTCCTCCACGCCGTACCACTGTGCATCGGGCGCCAGCACTTCGCCCAAGACCTCCGGGCCGTCCTGCGCCAAGGCATCCCACACCCGACGCACCAGCTCAATCTCAGGACTCTCGCCCACAGCCATGATTCTCGCGCATCCACGCGCGGACGGCTGCGGTCCTTTTGCGGTCCCTTTTCGCTCTCCCTGCGGTCTATTTGCGGTCCCCAGACCCACGAACAGCCGCGAACACAAGCGAACACGCTCCCCTGATGTCCAGCGTTTTCGGGGGTTTTCGCCCGTGTTCGCTGCTGTTCGTGGTTCTCTAACCAATCGGGGCGCCGAGATTCGAACTCGGGACCTCACCGACCCGAACGGTGCGCGCTACCAGGCTGCGCCACGCCCCGACGCCTGCTCAGTATCCCATACGCGCACTTCTCGCCGCGCGTTGGCGAGCCTCGGTATCTTCGCCCGGTGGCCGCCGCGACCTCCGAGATCCTCGCCGAGATCGACCGCGTGCTCGAGCCTGGGCGCTTCGAGGACTACTGCGTGAACGGCCTGCAGGTGCCGGGGCCGACGCAGGTGCGGACGCTCGCGACGGGCGTCTCGGCGCACGCGGAGCTGTTCGAACTGGCGGCGCGCGAGGGCGCGCAGCTGCTGCTCGTCCACCACGGCCTGTTCTGGGGCCCTGGCGTGCGTTCGCTGGACGCGATGCTGAAGCGCCGCCTGCGGCTGCTGTTCGACGCGGATATCGCGCTGGCCGCCTACCACCTGCCGCTGGACGCGCACCCCCGGCTGGGCAACAACGCGCTGCTCGCCGCGGCGCTGCAGGCGGGCGAGCTCGTGCCGTTCGCGCTGAGCGGCGGCCAGCCGATCGGCTTCATCGCGAGCTTTGGGGGCGACGGCGTGGCCGCCGCGGAGCTGTTCGCGCGCGTACAGGACGTGACCGACCGCGCGCCGCTCGTATTCGACGCGGGGCCGCCGCGCGTGCGACGTGTCGCGATCGTCTCGGGGGCGGGTTCGGACTTCATCGCTGACGCCGCGGCGGCGGGCGCCGACGCGCTGCTCACCGGCGAGCCGGCCGAGCGCGCGATGGCGCAGGCGCGCGAGGCGGGCGTGCATCTGATCGCCGCCGGGCATCACGCGACCGAGACGTTCGGCGTCAGGCGTCTCGGCGAGCACCTCGCCGAGCGCTTCGGGCTGCGCCACGTGTACTTCGACGTTCCCAATCCCGTCTAGCGCCCCGGCAACGGGCCTGACGCAACCGGCCCGACGGATCGCGTGGCTTGGCCGACGCCCGCTCTGGGCGCGCGGCCGGCGCCGGCCTGGCCGGGCAGCCGATTTG
>JASLHP010000088.1 GCA_030149625.1 Solirubrobacteraceae bacterium | reverse complement strand
GCCTTCGGCGATCACCTGTTCGCTGAGAACCTTCGCCGAGCGTCCTGCGCCCGATTCGAGGTCGATGCGCAGCACCGTCGAGTTGTCGATCGGCTTCTCGCCCTTTACAGCGCCGCTGTTCATGAGCAATGCGCCGAACGGCGGCGCTGTAAAGGGCGAGAAGCCGATCGACAACTCGACGGTGCTGCGCATCGACCTCGAATCGGGCGCAGGACGCTCGGCGAAGGTTCTCAGCGAACAGGTGATCGCCGAAGGCGTCCCGTGGGTTGACTCGCCGGAAGCGCTCGTCCTTGGTCCCACCGGGCTCGCGCTCGCCGCCGACGGCACGCTGTACGTGGCCTCGACCCAGAACACAAGATCCTCGCGATCTCAGAAGCGGTGAATCGCACGACAGCGTTGGCGGGCGGCGGCACCGTGCTCACCGAAGGCGGTCACCTGAAGGAACCGCTCGGGATGGTGCTGGCGCCCACGGCAACATCATCACCACGAACGGCGGCGACGGCAACATCGTCGAGACCACGCCTGCGGGCGCAGATAGCCGTCCAGACCGCGGACAGGAAGACCGGCGCCGGCTCGCCGTTCGGCCTCGCGGTCAGCCTCGCCGGCAACAGCGTCTATTACGTGGACGACGGCGAAAACACGCTCAGCCTCTTGCACTGAGCCGGAACGAGGATGACGCCAGAGCCCGGGCGGATCGGGTCTAGCCCGCCCTGAAGCTGACCACGCCGTCATGCTCGTCTTCCACGACGAGCCCGTCGCGCAGCAGCAGATCGACGTGCCCCAACACCTCTGAGAGTGTCAGGAACGCCTGCGTGACGGCGACGTTGCCCCACAGCTCTTGGGCGATCCCGTGCGCGGTGCGCGGCTCCGCGGCGATCAGGCCGAGCATCTTCTCGGCGCGCCGCTGGTGCAGACGAAAGCGCTCGTCGATCAGCGCGGCGTGATCGGCGATCGGCCGTCCGTGCCCGGGAAGCACGAGCTCGAGCGCCATCGCACGCGTCCGCTCCAGCGAGGCCATGTAGGTGATCAGCGCCTGCGGGCGCGGCTTGGAGTATTCCTCCTCGGCGTCGAGCGGGCGCGCGATCAGCGGGTTGGAGGAGATGTGCGCGATCAGGTGATCGGCGGCCAGCAGCAGCGCGCGCTGCTCGTCAAGGAAAACCGTGTCGGACGGGCTGTGACCGGGACGGTGCAGCACGCGCAACGTGCGGTCGCGCAGCTCGATCGCGCCGCCGTCGGCCAGCGGCCGAGTCACCTCGACGGCTGAGCCCCACGCGCGAAAGCCGGCAGAGACGGCGCGCAGCGCGGTCACGATTTCCGGTGGGATGCCGTGGCGCAGCATCAGTCGCTCGGCGAAGCGGTCTTCGAGGTCGGTCTGGTGGCCGTAGTTGGCGAGGAACGGCGCGAGCGCCGCAAGCGCCGCGACCTCCGCGCCGGAACGTCGCGCGAGGATCGAGGCGAGGCCGAAGTGATCCATGTGCTGGTGGGTAATCACCAGCAGCTCGATGTCCTCGATGCGGTGACCGCGTGCGGCCAGCGCCTGCTCGAGCTCATCGAGCGCCTTCGCCGAGTTCGGCCCGGAGTCCACGAGCGTCAGCGGCGAGTCCTCGATCAGGTAGGCGTTGACGCGCCCGACCATGAACGGCGTGGGGATCGCCAGGCGGTGGATGCCGGCTTCAGCCGCGTGCGCGAGCGCTTCGCGCTCTTCGTGCTTCTGCGGATCCTCCGCTGCGCTCATACCCCTGGGGGCATACCCCGTGGCGGGGCACAGGCAGGCGAGCGGATCAGTGCGAGCACCTCGTCGCGTCGGCGTTCCATGTCCGCTGGCGAAACGAGCGACTCCAGGCACAGCCGCAGCAGCGGCTCCGTGTTCGACGGCCGCACGTTGAAGTGCCAGTCCTCGTAGTCGATCGAGATGCCGTCGAGGCGTTCTTGGCGCGCGTCGGCGTAGTGGGCGGCGAGCTGCTCCATCTTGGCCACCGGGTCGGCCACCTCGGAGTTGATCTCTCCGGAGATGAAGTACTTGGCGTGGTAGGGCGCGAGCAGCTCCGACATGCGCTTGCCGCGCTTGCACAGCAGCTCGAGCATCAGCAACGCGGGGAGCGTGCCGGAGTCGGCGCAGTAGAAGTCGCGGAAATAGTAGTGCCCTGAGACCTCGCCTCCGAACAGCGAGCCCTCTTCGCGCATGCGCGTCTTGAAGAACGCGTGTCCGACACGGTTCACGTGCGGCGCGCCGCCGGCGCGCGTGACCGTGTCGGGCACCGCGCGCGACGCGCGTACGTCATAGAGGATCGCTTCGGGGTGGTTGAGACTCGATGCTTTCTCCAGCAGCGACTCGGCCAGCAGCGCCGTGAGGAAGTCGCCGTCCACGAACGAGCCGGTGTCGTCGATGAAGAAGCAGCGATCGGCGTCGCCGTCCCATGCGATGCCGAGGTCGGCGCCGCTGGAGCGCACCTTCTCGATGATCAGCTGTCGGTTCTCCGGCAGCAGCGGGTTGGGCTCGTGGTCGGGGAAGTTGCCGTCCGGCGTCCAGTAGGTCTCGATCAGCTCCAGGTTCAGTGACGCGAGTACGGGGCCGACCATCGGTCCCGCCATGCCGTTGCCGCCGTCGAGCACGACCTTCAACGGTCGCGGCGCCGCGCGGATCGCGTCGGCGTCGACGAAGCTCAGTGCCACGGCCTTGAACTCCTCGTACAGATCAACCTCCTCCAGCGTGCCTCGCGCTGTCGCGGCGTCGCCCGCGGGCTGTGCTTCGACCGCGCGGCGGATGTCCTGGATGCCGCTGTCGCCGGACAGCGCAAGCGCGCCCTCGCGCAGCAGCTTGGCGCCGGTGTAGGCCTTGGGGTTGTGCGAGGCGGTGCACATCAGCCCGCCGTCGAGCTCGCGCGAGCCGACCAGGAAGTAGAGCATCTCGCTGCCCACCTGGCCGGCGTCGATCACGCTTGCGCCCGCGCCGAGCAGCCCCTCGCGGTAGCGCGCCGCGAGCTCCGGCGCGCTCAGGCGCATGTCGCGTCCGAGCCCGACGCGCAGCTCGCTGATGGGCTTGCCCGCGAGGCTGCCGAGCACGTGTGCGAACGCGTGACCGATCCGCTCGGCGAGCTCGCCGTCGATCTCATCGCCGTAGAGGCCGCGGATGTCGTATGCCTTGAAGATGCCCGCCGGGACTGTCGCCATCGTGGCGCGCATCCTAAGGCCGGGCCGGCGGCCGCGGCGGTCACGGGTGCCGGGAGCTCTTCCGTCGCGATCGTCGACGCGGGGCCGCATGCCACGCGAAGTATTCTTCTGAGCATGTCAGGGCATTCCAAGTGGGCGAGCATCAAGCACAAGAAGGCGATCGTCGACTCGCGTCGCGGCGCGCAGTTCTCCAAGCTCACGCGCGCGATCACGGTCGCGGCGCGCGACGGCGGCGGTGACCCGGTGGGCAACCCGGCGCTCGACCTGGCGATCCGCAAGGCGAAGGAAGCGTCGATGCCGAAGGACAACATCGAACGCGCGGTCGCCAAGGGCACCGGCGAGGGCGGCGAGGCGGACGCGATCGAGAGTGTGCTCTACGAGGGCTACGGCCCGGGCGGAGTGGCGGTGCTCGTCGAGGCGCTGACCGAGAACCGCAATC
>JASLHP010000281.1 GCA_030149625.1 Solirubrobacteraceae bacterium | reverse complement strand
CGCCGCCCGTACCGCCGAGGCAGGCCGCCGTCAGCTCCTGCAGGTCGCCGTAGTCGACGACTCGAGGCGCTTCGTAGGCCAGTGCTTTCATCTCTTCCATTGAAGGAATTCCTTATCTGTCGAGGCTGCCCCGCGGTACGCGAAACGGCCTTTACAACTGCCGATAGGGTAGATCACCGGACCCCCTCGTCAAGGTGGAAAAACGTACTAATCGCCCAACGGCTGCGGATCGCGGGAGACGATCGCGACTTGCGGGTCGCTGGCGCGCTCGGCGGCGACCGTGAGCGCATCTGAGCTGCCCGCCTGCGCGCGCAGCCAGCACTCCGCGCTCGACAGGCGCCACACCTGCCACATCCACCGGAACGAGCGCTGAGCGTCGCCGAACAGGGCGTCACGCATCGCTCGCAGATCGACATACGCGGCGAGCTCCGCGGACGGGTCGCAGAGCAGCAGGCGCACCGCCGCGTCGTCGGCGCCGGCGAGCGTGTCGAGCATCAGCGAGTCGAACAGCGCCTTCTCAGGGCGCAGGCGCACCGCGTCCGGCAGCACGCCGCCCATCGCGGCGCGCAACTGTGGGCGGCTGCGGTAGCGGTCGAACGTAGCCAGCGGAGGCAGGCGCAGGCACAGCTCGACGAGCTCCAGATCGAACAGCGGGTGGCGTGCCTGCAGGCCCGCGGAGGCGGCGCGGCGGCGCTGGTGCTCGAACACGCCGGTCTCCTCGACGCCGCGGGTGAGGCCATGAGCAATCTGCGCCCACCAGCGCGGTCCGTCCAGGCGCTTCCACGCGAGCGGGTCGTCTGAGCCGGCGAGGGCCGTGCGCGCGGGCGCGAGTAGCCATGCGGGGGTGTCGCGGCGCGCGGCGGGGCGCAGCAGCAGCTCGTGCAGCTGCCGCGGCAGCGCGCCCATCACGGCGGTGCTCGCGAAGATCCGCGCCACGTCGCGACGAGCGGGCCGGTCACCGGCGCCGGGCAGCTCTCGGGTCAACGCGAGCGCCTGCAGCGGGTGTCCCGCACGCAGGCGGTCGGCGAGCAGCAGGTTGCGCGCGCCGAACAGCTCGTCGCCGCCGTCGCCGCCGAGCGTCACGCGCACCCCGCTCGCGGCCGCCGCGCGCAGCAGCGGCAGCGCCCAGAAGTCGCCCCAGCTGCGCAGCGGCAGCTGCCACTCCGCGAGCGACTCGAGCGCGCTCGCGAGCAGGCCGCCCGCTCGCACCTCGGCGGTGACGCCCGGCAGCTGAAGGGTCTCGCGCAGTTGGGCGATCAGGCCTGACTCGTCGACCGCGGGATGCTCCGGGAACACCGCCGCCTGCGCGTGCACGCGACCCGGTGCCTCGGCCACCGCGAGCGCAGCCACCGACGAGGAGTCGAGGCCGCCGCTCATCAGCACGCCCGTGGGGCCGTCGCGGCTGAGCTTGCGCGCGACCGCGTGCCGCAGCGACGCGCGCACGTGCTCCGTCAGCTGCGATCCCGACTCGGCGAGCGGCTCGCTGAAGCGCGGCGCCCAGTAGCGCAGCTCGCGTGTGCCGCCGTGGTCGAGCAGCAGCACCGTGGCGGGGTCGAGGCGGCGGATCCCCGTGTACAGCGTCGCCGGCCCCGGCCGGTTGCTCATCGTGATCCAGTGCGCGACGCTCACCGGGTCGGGCGCGGGGCGCCGCGGCAGCAGCGCCAGCAGCTGGCGGATCTCGCTGGCGAAGCACAGCGCCCCGGAGCTTTCGTGGAGGAACAGCGAGCGCACGCCGAGCTGGTCGCGCGCTAGCAGGCCCTCGCCGCGCTGCTCGTCCCACACGAGCAGCGCGAAGTCCCCGCGCAGGCGCGCTGGCAGCTCGCGGCCCCAGCGCCGCCAGCCGCTCGCCAGCAGCTGCTCGTCGGCCGCGCCGCGGCAGTCGAGCTCGGCGGCGAGCTCGGCGGCGTTGTCGAGGAAGCCGTCGAGCAGGCACAGCGGCGCGCGCGTGTCGCTCGGCGCGCCGCTGTAGGCGACGCGCAGTGGGCCCCGCTCGACGATCGTCGCCGAGTCCGGCGTCAGCGCCGTCGCGAGGCGTGAGGAGTCCGTTCGCGCGCTCGGGTCGAATGTGCCTGCGAGCCAGCGCGTCATCTGCGCGAGCTTAGTGCCGGCGGACGCGGGAGCTGCGCTCGCGCCGATGCCGCGCGCCGATGTACGCGCTACGCGCGCCGCGCGCGTAGGCTTTGGCGATGAAGCGCCCGATCCGCAACATATTTTCGATCGAGCCACTGAGGAATCGGTACGCTGGCGGCTCTACTCCGCTGTGACCGAGAAACCGCCGAACATCCTCTACCTGCACTCGCACGACACGGGCCGCTACGTGCAGCCCTACGGGCACCCGGTGCCGACGCCGAACATCCAGCGGCTGGCCGATCAGGGCGTGCTGTTCCGCAACGCTTTCTGCGCGGCGCCGACGTGCTCGGCGTCGCGCGCTTGCCTGCTCACGGGACAATACGGCCACAACAACGGCATGCTCGGTCTCGCACACCGGGGCTGGTCGCTCAACGACTATCGCGAGCACCTCGTGCATCCACTGCACGACGCGGGCTACTACTCGGTGCTGATCGGCGAGCAGCACATCGCCAAGCGCCCCGACATCATCGGCTTCGATCGCGTGATGAAGATCGCGACCACGCACGTCTCGAGCGTCGCGCCCGTGGCCAGCGAGATCCTCGCGGGGCCTCTGCCCGAGCCGTTCTTCCTCTCGGTGGGCTTCTTCGAGACACACCGAGACTTCCTCGATCCGCCGTCACTGCGCGACACCCTGTACTCGCTTCCCCCGGCCAACCTCCCCGACGCGCCGGAGACGCGCAAGGACATGGCGTCATACCGAGCGAGCGCAAGATCGCTCGATCAGGGCGTCGGCACCGTGCTTGGCGCGCTCGACGCCGCGGGGCTGGCCGACAACACGCTGATCATCTTCACGACTGACCACGGGCTCGCGTTCCCCGGGTCCAAGGCCACGCTGTTCGATCGCGGGCTCGGAGTGATGCTGATCATGCGGGGGCCGGATCGGTTCACCGGCGGCAGAGTGATCGATGCGCTCGTCTCGCACATCGACGTCTATCCCACCCTGTGCGAGCTGCTCGGGATCGAGCGCCCGGGATTCCTCCAGGGTCAGTCGCTGCTGGCGCTCGTGCGCGGCGAGGCCGACTCGGTGCGCGAGGAGATCTTCGCGGAGATGACCTGGCACGCGGCCTATGAGCCGCAACGGGCGATCCGCACTGATCGCTGGAAGTACATCCGTCGCTTCGACGATCGCAGCACTCCCGTGCTTGCGAATTGCGATGACTCGCCCAGCAAGAGCCTGCTGCTGTCGTATGGATGGGCCGAGCGTCCGGTCGCGCGGGAGCAGCTTTATGACCTCGTGTTCGACCCGAACGAGGCTGACAACCTCGTCGAGGACGCAGCCCACGCGCACACGCTCGGCGGCCTCCGCGAGCGACTCGAGCGTTGGATGCGCGACACCGACGATCCGCTCCTGCACGGTCACCCGCAGCCGCCCGCGGGCGCAGAGATCAACACGCCCGATCAGCTGTCCGCAAGCGAACCGCTCGTGCGGATCGGGGGCGAGTCCGCGTGAGCGAGCCGGCGCCCTCGACCTCGGGCGGACTCGCGGCAGGCGCGAGAGCTCCGGAACGCTGCTACCTCGTCTGTGCCACGCCTCGCAGTGGCAGCACCCTGCTGTGCGAGACGCTCGAGGCGACGGGCATCGCGGGGCGCCCGGGCGAGTACTTCGAGGAGCTCAAGGAGACCGGCGTGCCGCGCAGGCCGCGTGAGTATTTCTGGGGTCTGCGCAGCCCCGAGGTGCTACGGCTGCTGCCCAATGAATCGGAGATCGACCGGCAAGGCGAACTGCGGCCGACCTGGAGCCGCGAGGACTATGCCGAGCACTTCTCGGCCGCGCTGCTTTCCGGCACGACAGCCAACGGTG
>JASLHP010000225.1 GCA_030149625.1 Solirubrobacteraceae bacterium | reverse complement strand
CTGGAGCCGTCGTCGGCCACCCAGAGCGGCGCACCTGGAAACGCGCGAGCGAGCGCGGCCAGCGTCGCGGCGATCCGCGACTCCTCATTGTGAGCGGCCACGATCAGGGTCGCGGGCGGCGCCGCGGGTCGGTCAGCGGCGCGCTCTATTGTGCTTCTCCCATTGTCCCTGGCCGAGCGCTGTCGAGCAGCGCGTGGAGGAGCGAATGACTGACATCGAGGCTCATATCACGGGCACGGTATGGAAAATCGAGTGCGCGGTGGGCGACGCCATCGAGGAGGGCGACACGGTCGCGATCCTCGAGTCGATGAAGATGGAGATGCCCGTCGAGGCGGAAGACGCGGGCACGGTCACCGAGATCCGCTGCGAGGAGGGTCAGGCGGTCAACGAGGGCGACACGCTGGTGGTGCTCGACTGAGCCCGGCCGCGAGCCTCTGCGCCTGGCCGTCCGCGCTCGTCTAGCCTGTCGCACCGATGACCCCGACCGCCCCCCCAAGCGAGCTCGCCGACGGCAAGCTGCTGCTCGATCAGCCGGCCGAGGGCGTACTGCGGCTGACGATCTCGAACCCCGCGAAGCTGGGCGCGCTCGACCACCCGATCCTCGACGCGATCTCAGCGACGCTGGCTGAATTTTCGGGCGCGGCCTCGCACGTGCGCTGCGTGATCGTGACGGGCGCGCACGGGATGTTCTCGGCGGGCTACGACATCGGCGAGATACCGGATGAGGAGTTCGAGGAGCAGGCCGAGCGCCTGGTGGCGCACCCCTTCACGCTGGCGATCGACGCGCTCGAGGCGTTCCCCTACCCGACGCTGGCGGCGCTGCCGGGCCACACGATCGGCGGCGGGCTGGAGCTCGCGCTCGCCTGCGACCTGCGCATCGCGCGGGCCGACATCAAGCTCGGCATGCCGCCGGCGAAGCTGGGACTGGTGTACTCGCACACGGGGCTGCGCCGCTTCATCGACGCGATCGGCGCGGCGCGCACGCGCGAGCTGTTCCTGCTGGGCAGCTACATCGACGCGAGGACCGCGCACGCGTGGGGCTTGGTCAACCGCGTGAGCGCGGCCGAGGAGCTCGAGGCGACGGCGCTGGAGCTGGCCGGCGAGCTGGCGGGCAACGCGCCGCTGTCACAGACGGGCAACAAGCGCGTGATCGAGGCGCTGCTGCAGGCCGAGAGCAAGCTGCCGGACGACGTCGAACGCGAGCTGGTCGAGCTGCGCCGCGCGTCGTTTGCCTCGCGGGACCTGCGCGAGGGCATGCACGCGTTCGCACAGCGGCGCGCTCCCCGTTGGCGGGGCGAATAGCAGCACCCGGCGCCACACCGACGCCGCGCGCGCGGCGCGCGGCACGGCGCGGGCGCCATCGCCGCAAATAGCGGCCGAAATTACGTCCGCCGCGGCACATACGGTTCACCCCCGTGGCGCCGCTGATCACAAGACAGGAAGCTCTCCGCCTCGGTGAGATCGAGGATCGCGAGCAGATCGAAGAGCTGATCGAGCGCGCTTGGCAAGCGCGCGTCGAGCGCTTCGCCGACTCGACCGACATGTGCTCGCTCGTGAACGCGAAGTCGGGTGGCTGCGCCGAGGACTGCGGCTTCTGCGCGCAGTCGCGCTTCGCGCACGCGGAGACGCCGATGCACGCGATGATGGAGCCCGAGCAGATCCTCGAGCACGCGCGCGCGGCAGAGGCAGCGGGCGCGCACCGCTTCTGCATGGTCACACAGGGCCAGGGGCTTTCCAAGCGCGACTTCGAGAAGTACCTGGAGGGCGTGCGTCTGGTCTCCGAGAAGACGAACCTCAAGCGCTGCGCGTCGGTCGGCCACATCTCGGCCGAGCGCGCGAAGGCTCTGCGCGAGGCGGGCATCCAGCGCGTGCACCACAACGTGGAGACCGCTTACAGCTACTACCCGGAGGTGACGAGCACGGTCCGCTACGAGGGCCGGCTGCGCACGATCGACGCGGTGCGCGAGGCCGGGCTCGAGACGTGCGTCGGGGGCATCCTCAACCTTGGCGAGACGCGCGAGCAGCGCGTGGAGATGGCATTCGAGCTGGCGGCGATCGACCCGACGAGCGTGCCGATCAACATGCTCAACCCGCGGCCCGGCACGAAGTTCGGCGACCGCGACTACATGGATCCCTGGGAGGCGGTCAAGTGGATCGCGATCTTCCGCCTGATCCTCCCCGAAGCCCTGTTCCGCCTGTGCGGCGGGCGCGTCGAGAACCTCGCGGAGCTGCAGCAGCTGGCCGTCAAGGCCGGCATCAACGGCGTGATGATGGGCAACTTCCTGACGACGCTCGGCAACGAGCCGGAGACGGACCGCGAGATGTTCGAGGAGCTCGGCCTGAACGTCGCACGCCAGGCGGACAACGCGGCCAACCCGCGTCCCGACAACCGCTCGGGCTGGCTCGCCGGCGAAACGCCCGATGTCGTGGCGCAGTTGCGCGATGGCACGGCGGCCGCGACGCAGGCGGCCGAGACCGGCGCGATCGGGCTCGAGGTGCGACTGTGGGATCCGTCCAAACAGCTGCGCTATCGCGCCAAGCGCGCGACGCCGCCGCGACCAGACGGCGCGCCGAACAGGGTTCCCGTCGGATAAGCGAGAGGCGGCAAATGAGCGAGATCGAGCAACGCCTGCAGGAGCTGGAGCGACTCGGTCTCACCCGGCGCCTACGCCTGGTCAGCGGACCGCAGGGACCGACGGTGCTGATCGACGGCAAGCCGGTGTTGCTGCTGTGCTCGAACAACTACCTCGGCCTCGCCGACCATCCGAGCGTGCGCGAGGCGGCAGCCGACGCGGCGATGCGCTGGGGCGTGGGCGCGGGCGCGTCGCGGCTCGTGTCGGGGACGATGACCGTCCACCGACGCCTGGAGGAGCGACTGGCCGACTTCGAGGGCAGCGAGGCCTGCTTGCTGTTCGGCTCGGGCTATCTGGCGAACATCGGCGTGATCGGCGCGCTCGCGGGGCGTGGCGACGCGATCTTCTCGGACGAGCTCAACCACGCATCGATCATCGACGGCTGCCGGCTCTCACGCGCCGAGGTCGTCGTCTACCGCCACCGCGACGTCGAGCACCTCGACTGGAGCATGCGCCGGCACGGGGGCGACGGATCGACACGAAGGCTGATCGTGACCGACTCTGTGTTCTCGATGGACGGCGACGTCGCGCCGCTCGAGGCGATCGCGGAGCTCGCGGACGTGCACGGAGCACGCATCGTCGTAGACGAGGCGCACGCGACCGGCAACCTCGGGCCGGGTGGACGCGGAGCGGTTGCCGAGGCGGGCCTGCAGAGCGAGATCGACGTAGTCGTGGGCACGCTCGGCAAGGCGCTCGGAGCCTACGGCGCGTACGTGTGCGCGAGCGCCGAGATGATCCGCTACCTCGTCAACGCCGCACGCCCGCTGATCTTCTCGACGGCACCCTCGCCGCCCGCGATCGCCGGCGCGCTCGCGGCGCTGACGCTGCTGCGCGAGCGCCCGCAGCGCGTGCAGCGACTGCGCTCGAACGCGCGTGTCCTGCGCCGCTCGCTCGCCGCTGAGGGCTTCCCGGTGCTCGACAGCGGGATGCAGATCGTGCCGCTGATCGTAGGGGAGGAGCAAACGGCGCTGCGCATGTGCCAGGAGGCGCTCGAGCGCGGCGTGTTCGCGCAGGCGATCCGCCCGCCGACGGTGCCGGCCGGCTCCTCACGGCTGCGCCTGACGGCGATGGCCTCGCACACCCCCTCGGAGCTCGCGATGGCGGCCAGCGTATTCGGCGACGCGGCGCGCGCGATCGGGCTCGAGCCGGCGTCGCTCGAGCCGGCGCTGCCCGAACGCCAGCAAGCCGACGATGAGCGCGAGCTCGTCTACAAGGAGCTGACGGCGCTCGCGACGATTCGCGCTGACGCCGACGAGGATTCCGCGCTCACGCCGTTCGACCTGGAGCGCGAGGCGGACGAACCCGCCGTGCCGGTCGCGGCGCTCGCCGGCGCCGATGCTCCGTTCGACTTCGAGCGCGAGCTTCACAGCGTCCGCGCGGCGTAGCCCGCTTGGCGGGTGACGATGCGGGGCTTGTTCGTCACCGGTACCGACACGGGCGTCGGCAAGACGGTGTTGAGCGCCGCGCTGGCGGCGACGCTGGCGGCCGCCGGCGAGCCGGTGCGGACGTTCAAGCCAGTCGTCACCGGCCTCGGCGACGCGGCCGACACAAACGGCGGTTGGCCCGCCGACCACGTGCTGCTCGGCATGGCCGCCGCCATGGCGCCCGAGGAGGTCGCACCGCTTCGCTTCGCGCCTGCCGTATCGCCGCACCTCGCAGCCGAGATGGCCGGCACGCGGATCGAGCCGGAGCTGCTGCTCACGGCGGCTCACGCGTCCGTTGCGGGCGATCAGACGCTGATCGCGGAGGGCGTCGGCGGCCTGCTCGTGCCGCTGCGCGAGGACTACAGCGTGTGCGACTTCGCGCTCGCGCTCGGCCTGCCGGTGCTGATCGCCGCGCGCCCCGGTCTGGGCACGATCAACCACACGCTGATGACGCTGCGGCTCGCGCGCGCCGCCGGATTGGACGTGCGCGCGGTCGTGCTGACGCCGTGGCCACGCGAGCCAGGACTGCTGGAGCGCTCCAACCGCACGACGATCGAACGTGTCGGCGCGGTCGAGGTGGAGGCTCTCAGCGCCGTCTCGAACCCGGAGATCGCCGAGTTGGCGCGCGCCGGCGGGGAACTGCCGTGGAGGCGCTGGCTGCAGAGGATTTGAGCCCCCAGCGCGCCGCGGCGCGCGTGCCGATGCGTCCAGCGGCGACGGTAGCCGATGGACATCTGCCGCGCGGAGCTCTAATGTCGATCTCCGGATCTGAGCCCGAAGGGCACGGAACGCTGCCGGTAACACCGACTTCGCTGGAGGATCCATGCGATCGCCTCATGCTCGCGCCATCGCGCTCACCGCTCTGCTCGCTCTGACCGGACTGGCCCTGCCGGTGACCGCTAGCGCAATCAAGGAAAGCACGCGGATCACGACCCCGTCGGGGGTCGCCTACCCGTTCGTGCAGGAAACCACGAAGCTCACGATCGCCGGGACCGCGGTCGGCCTCGCGACGCCCGAAGTCGAAATTCGCTGCTACTACGGGAGCGAAGCGAGCCAGTACCGAACCGTCGCCGACGCCACGATCGAAGGCGGAGCGTTCGCCGTCGAAGCACGCGCGGCCGAACTCCCCGACGCGGTCTGCCAGCTGCGCGCGGTCCCGCTGCGGAAACCCGCGGAAAAACTCACCCTGCCGCCCGGCGAAAGCGAGCAGTTCGAAGGTCCGATCGTGATCGCCTCCGAGTTCTTCCCCGAAAGGGACAACTACTACGCCGCCTCGAGCACGCTCACTGGCACCTTCTTCCTCGGCGGCTACGCGCTCGAATCCTACCTCTACAGCGCGGCCGGCCACGACGACGCGCAGTTGTTCTACGGCGCCGGCAACCTCTCCGCGCGCCCGCCGATCGGCACGCGCGCCGCTGTACAGGTCGACGCCACCAACGGCTACCCATCCAAGGCCGCGACGGAAGTCGAACAGGACCTGCGCGAACAGGCCGAACTCGCGAAGCAGCCCTTCACGCCACTCACCGGCAAGCCGGCGCTCGTCGCGCACGACCACTTCGACGAATCCACCCATCAGATGGTCGTCGAAGAGGAAGATCCCGTTGTCAAGTGCTCGCCGGAGGCGAACACCTATCCGCCGACGCTGACCAGTTGCACGGGCTTTCTGCCCACGGGCGTCAAGCTCGAGCGGACCTGGCAGACGAGCGATGAAGACCACGTCGCGACGGTCAGCGACACGTGGGAATCGAGCGACGGCGACGCGCACACGGTCAATGTCCGCTACCTCGAGGAAATGGCCTCCGCCAAAGGCGGAGGATCCTACGAGTTCCCAGGCGAAACGGGCTTCGGCCCGACCAAGCAGGGGGAAGCGAAGCTGCTGCCCGCGGGTCCGGCGGCGATCCTCTACAAGACGAGGACGACGCCGCTGCTCTCGGAAATCGGCGACGGCGAAGATCCACAGGGGGCGGTCGTCTACGCCACCGCGCCGAGCGAAGCCGCGACGATCGCCGAAGGCAGCCGCAGCGGAACCTCCAACAGCTTCGAAGCGCCGTACGCGCTGACGGTCCCTTCGAGCGGCGCCGCGGCGCCCGTGCGCATGACCTTCGTCCAGGCGTTCGCGCTCACCGAAGTGAGCTCGCTCGTCGCGGCGGCGATCGCCGCGTACGAGCCGAGCGTGCCGAGCACCGCGCCGGCGAAGAGCGCGCCGGCCATCGCGTCCACCCCGGCGCTCACCGCCGACGTGCTCGGCCGCGCAAGCGCGGCCAAGGGTCAGGCCACGCTCGTGCTCGCTTGCCACGGCGGCGCGAGCGCCGGCTGCAAGATCCACGTGAGCCTGACGACCGTGGAGAAGCTTCGTCATGGACGCGCGATCGCGCTCGCGGCCGGCAGGACACGGGCGAGGACGCTCACGATCGCCGCGGACACGGTCGTGATCCCGGCCGGCCAGGAGCTGAAGCTGACGCTGAGACTCAACGCCGCCGGGCGCAAGCTGCTCGCACGCTTCGGCCGGCTGCCGGCGCACCTGACGGCGAGCTTCGAAACCGCGGGCGCCCGTCAC
>JASLHP010000202.1 GCA_030149625.1 Solirubrobacteraceae bacterium | reverse complement strand
ACACCGCCGTCGAGACAGGCAGCGCCGTGGACCGCTCGGTAAGCGCGCTGCCCACCGTCGCGAGTGCGGCGCACACACCGGCCAGCTCGAGCACGACACCCGGTCCAAACGTGCTCCAAGCGTCGAGCGTGCCGATCGGGCCCTCGTAGGAGCGCACGAACAGCGACCCGATCAGGCAGATCGCGCCGACCAGGACCACGAGCTCTCCGATACGGAACTGCCTCGCCTTCATCTCCACATACCTCGCGGGGGTCGCGTTCTCGCGCTGACGCGCGACGCCGGCATCAAAGCAGGTCCTCGTCGATGTCCGCCAGTTGCGCGTCGACGTGCGCCTGGTAGCGCGCGGCTTGCAGCGTGTTGCGCAGCAGCAGCGCGATCGTCATCGGACCGACGCCGCCGGGAACGGGCGTGATCGCGGAGGCGACCTCGACCGCGGCGGCAAAGTCGACGTCGCCGACGAGCCCGCTCTTGTTGCCGGCCTCCGCGGGCGTCAGACGGTTCATGCCGACGTCGATCACGACCGCCCCCGGACGCACGAAGTCGCGCCGCACGAGCCGCGCGCGCCCGACCGCCACGATCAACACCTCCGCGCGCGAGCACACCTCGCGCAACTCGCGCGTGCGCGAGTGGCACACGGTGACGGTCGCGTTCCGCGCGAGCAGCAGCTGCGCCATCGGCTTGCCAAAGAGGTTGGAGCGCCCGACGACGACGGCCTCGGCGCCTTCGAGCTCGACGCCGAGCACCCCCAGCAGCTCCATCACACCCAGCGGCGTCGCCGGGCGCAGCCCCGGCTTGCCCAACGACAGCAACCCCGCGTTGACGGGCGTCAGACCGTCGACGTCCTTGTCGGGGCTGATGATCGCCGTCAGGGCAGGACCGTCGAGGTGCTCGGGCACCGGCAGCTGCAGCAGCACACCGCTGACCGCGCGCTCGGCATTGAGGCGGTCGAGCTCGGCGGCGACCTGCTCGAACGACGCATCGGCCGCCAGCCGCCGATCGAACGGCACCATCCCGACCTCCGCACAGGCACGTTGCTTGCCGCCCACGTACACGGCCGAGGCCGGGTCCTCGCCGACGAGCACCGTCGCCAGCCCCGGCGGACGACCGTGTTCGCGTACGAACGCCTCGACCTCACTCGCCACGTCGGCGCGCACGCGCGCCGCGATCGCTTTGCCGTCGATGATCGTGGCGCTCATGTCTCTGATGCTATGCGTTCGCGCTCGATGAAAACCGATTGCTCACCGCCGGCTGACCGGCGCGTACTCGGCCATCAGCTTGCGCTCCGAGCCGTCGTCGGCAAAGCGCACGACGATCACGCCGCCCGGCTCCACACCCGTGACCACGCCGTCGCCGAACGCCGCGTGCACGACGTCCTCGCCCAAGCGGAACCGATCGACCAGCGTCGCCTCCCGCTGTGCCTCACGCGCGGGGCCCCGATCGCCGTGCGCGGAGGAGCCCAACCTTCCCTGGCCGCTGCCACGACGGGCCGTCACCGCCGGAGCGGCTCCCGGCCAGCTCGCTTGAGTCCCGCCGGATGCGCCGGACCAGCTGGCTCCCGGGCGAAACGCGGCCGCCATCGGTTCCTCCAGCAGGTCGACCGGAATCTCGTCGAGGAAGCGGCTGCGCATGCCGTAGCTCTGGGCGCCGAACACGGCTCGCCGGCGGGCGTGGGTCAGATACAGCTGACGCATGGCGCGCGTGACGCCGACGTAGAAGAGCCTGCGCTCCTCCTCCAAGCTGCCCTCTTCGATCGCGCGCGAGTGCGGGAACACGCCATCCTCCAAGCCCGCGATGAACACCGTCGGATACTCCAGGCCCTTGGCGTTGTGCAGCGTCATCAGCGTCACGAGGCCTTCGTCGCTGCGACTGTCCGCATCGGCCACGAGCGCGATCTCCTGCAGGTAGGCGGCGAGCGTGTCCTGGCCTTCGGCGGCCTGCGCATCGAACTTGCGCGCGCCCTCCACGAGCTGCTCGAGGTTCTCGATGCGTCCCTGCGCCTCGATCGTGCGCTCCGCCTCGAGCGCTTCGATGTAGCCGGTCTGCGACAGCACCGAGTCGAGCAGGTCCCCCACCGCCACGCCCTGCCGTGCGCCGTCCGCCCCACCGCCAGCCTCGGCCGCATCGGCGCCGGCGGGCGAGCCGACAGCAGGCATGCCGGCGAGCTCGCGCAGCTCCTGCATCGTCTCCATGAACCGGCGCAGCGCCTTCACCGCCGCCGCGCCGAGACCGGGAACCTCCTCGGGCTGGGCGGCCGCCTGCCAGACGGCTACGCCCAGCGCGTCCGCGTGCGCGAGCACCCGCGCCAGCGACGTCTGGCCGATGCCGCGACGCGGCGAGTTGACGACGCGCGTGAAGCTGACGACGTCGGCGGGGTTGGCGATCAGCGACAAGTACGCGATCGCGTCCTTGACCTCGGCGCGTTCGAAGAACTTCGTGCCGCCGATCACCTGGTAGGCCACGTCCTGGCGTGTGAGCGTTTCCTCGAGCGCACGCGAGAGCGCGTTCGTGCGATACAGCACAGCGATTTCCGAGCGCGAGCCGCCCTCGTCGATCAGGCGCTGGATCTCGCCGACGACGAAGCGCGCCTCGGCGTACTCGTCGTCGAGCACCCGCAGCTGGATCTGATCGCCCTGCCCCAGCTCGCTCCACAGCCGCTTGGCGATGCCGCCGCGGTTGTTGGCGATCACGGCGTTGGCCGCGCGCAGGATCGTCTCGGTCGAGCGGTAGTTCTGCTCGAGCTTGACCACGCGCGCGTCCGGGAAGTCCTCCTGGAAGTCGAGGATGTTCCTGATGTCGGCGCCGCGGAACGAGTAGACGGATTGGGAGTCGTCGCCGACGACCGCCAGGTTCCGATGCCCGATCGGTCCGCTGTACGTAGGGCGCGCATCGCGCTGCTCGTCGCCGCGGCCGCTGGGATCCGCGCGCGCGCGGCCGCCACCCACGAGCAGCTGCAGCAGCCGGTACTGGGCGTGGTTGGTGTCCTGATACTCGTCGACGAGCACGTGGCGGAACGCGCCCCGGTAGCGCTCACGCACGTCCTCGAACAGCTCCAGCAGGTTCACGACCCGGAACAGCAGGTCGTCGAAGTCCATCGCGTTCATGCGGTGCAGGTCGCGCTCGTAGATGTCGTATACGTCGGCGATCATCTCCTCGAACTGCGAGCCGACCTGCTGACGGTAGGAACCAGCGTCGATCAGGCGGTTCTTGGCCGCCGAGATCTGATTGTGGATCGCTGACGGCGTGAAGCGCTTGGGGTCCACGCCGACGGCGTCCGCCGAGCGCTTCGCCAGCCGCCGCGCGTCGGCCTGGTCGTAGATCGTGAACTGGCGCGTGTAGCCGAGACGATCGGCCTCCGCGCGCAGGATGCGCGCGCACGCGGAGTGGAACGTCATCACCCACATGCCGCGCGTGCTGCGCCCCAGCAGCCGCTCGACGCGCTCGCGCATCTCGTTGGCGGCCTTGTTCGTGAACGTGATCGCGAGAATCTCCCCCGCCTGTGCCTGATCGGTGTAGATCAGGAACGCGATCCGGTGCGTGAGCACACGCGTCTTGCCGCTGCCTGCCCCGGCCAGGATCAACAGCGGCCCCTCACCGTGCGTGACGGCCTCGCGCTGAGGCTCGTTCAGGCCCTCGAGCAGCTCTTGGATGTGCGCGGCATGCGGGTTCTCGAGCATCCGAGCCCAGCATAGATGCGCGCTCGTACGGCAAGCACCGGCTCGCCGGCCGCTAACCCCCGGCGGGGTTGGGTCCCCTGACCGTCCGCAGCGGTCTGAGCTCGGCCACCGGCTGAGCCGCACCGTCGGAGACTTCGGCAAGCTGGCGTTCCAACGACGCGACGCGACTCGAGAGCGCCTGCATCGCCTCCGCGATCGGGTCGGGCAGGTGGATCCAGTCGGCGTCCGGACCCTCGACGCGGCGGCCGTCGACCCGCACAGGGTGCCCAGGGTTGCCGACGACCGTCGAGTTCGGAGGCACATCGGTGATCACGACGCTGTTGGCGCCGATCTTCGCGCCGTGGCCGATCGTGATCGGCCCGAGCAGCTTCGCGCCGGAGCCGATCGTGACGTTGTCCTGCACGGTCGGGTGGCGCTTGCCGGTCGCGAAGCCGGTGCCACCGAGCGTCACGCCCTGGTAGAGCGTCACGTCGTTGCCGATGTCCGCCGTCTCGCCGATCACGACGCCGGCGCCGTGGTCGATGAACAGCCCACGGCCAATGCGCGCCGAGGGATGGATCTCGATGCCGGTCAGCGTGCGCGTCGCCATCGCGATCAGGCGCGGCACGATCGGTACGCCCGCCAGCGCCAGCGCGTGCGCGACGCGATAGGCGAGCAGTGCGTGGATGCCGGGCCACGTCGCGAGGATCTCCGCCGGCGAGACGCCGCGCGCCGCCGGATCGCGGTCGCGCGCCGCCAGCACGTCGCGCCGCACCTCCTTGGCCACTCCTGCGAGCCTGCCGAAACCGGCCATCGCAACAGCGTAGCGCTCGAGGTGGCGAATAGTTGCCCGCGCAACCTGATTGTCGCGGGGGCGACTGAGCGAGAGCTCGTCCGGGTCACAATCGGAGCGTTCCGCGCGTATAGGAGAAGCATGGGTGCTCGCCGAGGGGCCCCTGTCGCTGGGGATGCTTCAACTGCCGCTTCGACAAATTCGAGGTCGAGTATCGGGACTTGACACCGAGCCGGTGTCGTCTCGAGCGGCGGCGCCGTCGGCGATCGCCGACGTCGGCGCCCTGACACCGCCGGGCTCGCGCGCCACGCGTCGCTGACCGGCGCGTAGGCGCAGTCTCTAGCTCGGGTCGAAGAACGCCTGCGAGACGTAGCGCTCGCCGGAGTCGGGCATCATCACGACGATCCTCTGCCCCTTGGACTCGGGACGCTGGGCGACCTGCAGGCCGGCGCACAGCGCGGCGCCGCACGAGATCCCCGCGAGCAACCCCACGCGTTTCGCGCACGACCACGCGGCCTCGATCGCCTCGTCGTCGCTCACCGCGATCACCTCGTCGATCAGCTCGCGGTTGAGCACGGGCGGCACGAAGCCCGCGCCGATGCCCTGGATGCGGTGCGGTCCCGGCGCGCCACCGGAGAGAACCGCGGAGCCGCGCGGCTCTACCGCCACCACGCGCAGCCGCGGGTTGGCGCGCTCGCGCAGGTACTCGCCCACGCCCGTGATCGTCCCCCCCGTGCCCACGCCCGCCACGAGCACGTCGACGCGGCCGTCCAGCGCGCGTGCGATCTCTGGGCCGGTCGTGCGCCGGTGCGCCTCCGGGTTCGCCGGGTTGGAGAACTGGTCGGGGAGAAACACGTCCGCGGCGCGCGCCATCGCGCGCGCCGCGGCCACCGCCTCGCCCATCCCCCCCAGCGACTCCGTGATCTGCACGCGCGCGCCGTACAGCCGCAGGAGGCTCTCGCGCTCGCGGCTCATGCCCTGTGGCAGCGTCAGCACCAGCTCATAGCCCTTCGCCGCGCACACGAACGCCAGCGCGATGCCGGTGTTGCCGCTAGTCGCCTCCACGATCGTCGTGCGGCCCGGCTCGATCCTGCCCTCCGTCTCGGCCGCCTCGATCATCGCCACGCCGATGCGGTCCTTGACGCTGCCGCCCGGGTTGAACGCCTCGAGCTTGGCGAACAGCTCGACGCCGTGCTCCGCCGCCGGCGTGCCCTCGAGCATCCGCGGGATTCCCACCAGCGGCGTCTCGCCGACCAATTCCGCAATGTTGATCGGGATTCCTGACATCAGGTCACGACAATAGTGCAGCCGCGCAGCGCGGCACCGAGCGCTGGCTCAGATGTGGTACATGCTCGCGCCCGCATCGCGCATCTCGCGCTCGAGCACGTCCGCGATCGTCGTCTGCGCGAGCACGTTGCGCGCCGCCGCCGCAGCGTCCGCGAACACGCCCTCGGCGTCGCGGCCCAGCGGCCCGTCGAGCAGCTCCACGACCTCCAGCACCGTGATCGTCGCCGGCTTGCGCGCGAAGCGGTAGCCGCCCTTTACGCCGCGCTGGGAGCTGATCACCCCTCCCCGCCGCAGCACCGCGAACAGCTGCTCGAGGAACTGCACCGGCACGTCGCGCCTGCGCGCCAGCTCACCGATCGGCACCGGCGCCTGGTCGCCGCTGCGCGCGAGCTCCGCGAGCGCGAGCACCGCGTACGGGGACTTGCTCGTGATCGAGATCACACGGCGATGCTACGCAATGGCCGACCGACACGGTCGGTAGGCAAGCCGATCAAGGACGCAGCGAGCGAAGTGTGCCTCGCACACGGGCGATCGAGGACGCAGAGCCGCGGCGCGTGCTGGGCGTGTCAGAGCCAGCCGCGCTCGGTGGCGATCAGCACCGCCTGTGCACGATCGACCGCGCCGAGCTTGCCGTAGATGTTGTGCAGATGGGTGCGCACGGTGCTCGTCGACAGCGTCAGCTCGTGGGCGATCTGCTTGTAGACCTTGCCCTCGGCGAGGCGCTGCAGCACGCCGAGCTCCCTGCCAGACAGCGGGCACGGGTCGACATGGCGCTGGCGGGTGCTGCTGGGGCTCGGCAGTTCGTACATCACCCGCCGCAGCTCGTCGGGGCCGAGCCCGACGCTGCGCGCCGTGTGGATCATCTCGTTGGGGGAAACGCGCCCACCCTGCTCGTAGTGCGCGAGCATGTCCGCGAGGCGGATGAAAGCCGCCTCGCCTTCGACGTCGGGATTGTGGTGGCGCTCGATCGGCGTCGCGAGCGAGGCCGGCAGCCCCCAGCGGCGGATCAGCACGCCTCCCACGAGCGCGTGATCCACGCCCAGCTCGCGGCGCTCCTGGTGGATGCGCTCCTCGGGCGTGCGCGCGCCGCGGTGAACCTGCGAGGGATAGCCGGGATACGCGTGCAACAGCACGAGCTTGCCGACGTCGTGCAGCAGGCTCGTGACCGTCAGGCGGTCGCGGTTCTCATAGCCGACCTCGATCGCGATGCGATCGGCGGCGTGCTGTGTCGCGAGCGCGTGCAGGCGAAAACGCTCCGGGGCCGCGTCCCACACGCTCGCGCGCTCGAAGAAGTCGAACGTGCGCATGCGGTTGGCGACCGCCTGCACCGTGTTCGTGCTCAGCACCTCGACGGCCGCGACCGCGGTGTCGACGCGCGCGCGCCCTTCGAGCGTGCGGTTGGACAGGCGCAGCACGGCGATGATCAGCGCGACATCGGACTCGACGGCCGCGACCACGTCGGCGGTCGCGACATGGTCTTTGGAGACGACCGACAACAGGCGGTCGCGCGACTCGGCCAGCGCCGGAAACGCCTCGAGCGCTTCGAAGGCCATCGTCAGGCGACGGCCGTGCCCCTCGTTCTGGTGGCGCTCACCCGAGCCGGAGCCCGCAGCGGCGCGGCGTGAGATCGGGATGCTGCGCTCACGGCTGGGGACGGTCAGGCTCTTGGCGGGCGCCGATGCCTGCGCTGCGCCGCGTTTGGCGACGGGCGCTTGCTTCGCTGCGGTCAGCTTCTTTGCTGCGGCGGTTGCCTGCATGCCTTCTCGACCCCTTCCTTGGGTTCGCCGGCCACGAGCGGGCCGGTGATTCCGACGATGCCCTCCTATCGGCATCCCCCGGCAAATGTTTAGGAAGAAGAGTGCGTCTGGCGGCGCGCTTGCGCCGCCGGCGACGTCCCGTTCGCGCCCAACGCGACGGCGATCCGCCGCAGCGTCTCCTCGCGCCCGAGCAGCACGACGCTCTCGAAGATGCCCGGCGAGACGGTCGTGCCAGTGAGCGCCACGCGCAGCGGCTGGTAGACCTCGCGCGGCTTGACGCCGCGGCGCTCGATCACACCGGCGAGCGCTCGCTCGACCGCGGGCTCGTCGAGCTCCCGTTCCGGCGAGGACGCCTCGCCGTGCGCGAGCGCCTCGCCGACCTCCATCAGGATCTCGCGGCCTTTCCCGTCGAGCCAGCGCTCACGCGCCCGCGCGTCCTCGCGCGGCCCGTCGAGCAGCGCGCCCGTCAATGGCATGAAGTCGGCGAGCGTCTGGATCTTCTCCTGGCTGATGCGCGCCGCCTGCTCGAGACCCTCGCGGCCGGTGAACGCCTCGAGGCGACGCGCCAGCTCCCCAACCGGCAGCTTGCGCACGTACAGGCCGTCGAGCCAGCGCAGCTTGACCTCGTCGAAGCGCGCCGGGTTGCGGCTGACGCGCTCCAGCGTGAAGCGCTCGATCAGCTCATCCGTAGAGAGCACGGTCGCGTCGTCGCCTGCGCCCCAGCCGAGCAGCGCGAGATAGTTGCGCACCGCCTCGGGCAGGTAGCCGGCGTCGCGCAACTCCTGCACTGAGGCGGCGCCGTGGCGCTTTGAGAGCTTCTTGCCGTCCGGCCCGTGCAGCAGCGGCAGGTGCGCGTAGACCGGCAGCGGCGCGCCGTCGCTGAGGCCCGACTTCTCGGCCGCCTCGAGC
>JASLHP010000164.1 GCA_030149625.1 Solirubrobacteraceae bacterium | reverse complement strand
GGATGCGCGCGGGCGCGTCATCGTCGAGCAGGTCGGCGGCGATGAAGCTCACGCGTGGCTCGCCGTCACCGTTGCTGGCGGCGGCGGGCGCGATCGCGCCGCGGATGCCGGCGAGCTCGGCTGCGAGCGCGCGCAGGCGCTCCTCGCGTCGCGCGACGAGCACGAGCGCGGCCGCGGGCTCGCGGGCGAGCCGGCGCGCGGTGGCTTCGCCGATGCCGCTGGAGGCGCCTGTTACGAGCATGACCGTGGCCATCGGCGTTAGCCTGTCAGATCGGCACACGATGAGCTCGCCCGCGCCAAGCGACGCCGAAGGCGTCGCGTCTACCGGTCAGGAGCCGCACCTCGGCTCGCCGCGCAAGCGCGAGGCGCTGGAGCTGTTCAGCGGCCTGCCGCGCCGCTACGACGCGCTGTCGGCGGCGTTGAGCTTCTGGCAGGACCCGCGTTGGCGGCGAGCGCTGGTGAGCGCGGTGGCGCCGGCGGCGGGCGAGCGCGTCCTGGACGTGGCGACGGGTACGGGCATGGTGGCGGCGGAGCTGCGCTCGCGCGCGGATTGCACGGTCGTGGGTGTGGATCAGAGCGCGGAGATGCTCGCGGCGGCGCGGGCGCGCTTCGCTTTGGCCGATGCGACCGCGCCGGGCTCGCGCGTGGAGCTGATCGAAGCGGAGGCGGAGTCGCTGCCGTTCGCGGATGGGAGCTTCGACGCGCTGACGTTCACGTACCTGCTGCGCTACGTGGACGATCCGGCGGCGACGATGCGCGAGCTGGCGCGTGTGGTGCGCGCGGGCGGGCGCGTGGCGTCGCTGGAGTTCGGCGTGCCGCCGTGGCTGCCGGCGCGGGCGGCGTGGCGGTTGTATACGGCGGTGGGGCTGCCGGCGCTGGGCCGGCTCGAGTCGCGCGAGTGGGCGCAGGTGGGCCGCTTCCTGGGTCCGAGCATCCGCGGCTTCTACGAGCGCCATCCGCTGGAGCGGATCGTGAGCTACTGGCGGCAGGCGGGGCTGGAGGAGGTGCGCGTGCGGCGCATGAGCCTGGGCGGCGGCGTGGTGATGTGGGCGACGAAGCGCGCGGGCTGAGGTGACGGCGAGGCGCGAGCGCCCGGCGTTCTATGCGCTGGGCGGCGGCAGGCTGGGCGACGCGGTGACGCTGCTGCACCCGCCGTACACGGCGTGGCATTTGAGCTACTTCGCGCTGGGCGCGGCGGCGGCGCCGCGGTTGTATGTGGACCGCCTGCTGTGGGGCGTGGCGGCGTTCGCGCTGGCGGTGGGCGTGGCGGCGCACGCGCTGGACGAGCTGCACGGCAGGCCGCTGGGCACGAAGATCGGCGACGGCGTGCTGGCGTGCGCGGGGGCGCTGGCGCTGGTGGGCGCGGTGGCGATCGGCGTGGCGGGGGTGGTGACGGTGACGGCGTGGCTGGCGCCGCTGGTGATAGTGGGCGCGCTGCTGCTGCCGGCATACAACCTGGAGCTCGCGGGCGGGCGCTTCCACGCCGATGCGTGGTTCGCGCTGGGCTGGGGCGCGTTCCCGGCGTTCACGGGGTACTTCGTGAACGCGGAGCGGGTGGCGCTGCCGGGGTTGGCGATCGCGTTGGGCTGCGTGGCGATGAGCGTGGCGCAGCGGCGTTTGAGCTCGGCGGCGCGCGAGCTGCGCCGGCGCACGCTCGCGGTGAGCGGCACGCGCACTCTGTGCGACGGCGGCACAGAACAGCTGTCGCTGAGTGGGCTGTTGAGCCCGTTGGACGGCGCGCTGGCGGCGCTGTCGCTGGCGATCTCGGTGATCGCGTGCGCGCTGGTGATCGCGCGTCTGTGAGCGATTCGCGTGAGAGCGTCTCGCGTGTCTGTGAGCTTTTTAGATTAGGAGGGCCACATGGCGAAGCCCCGTCGAGCGGCGCCGTGATCGGTCACGGGGCTTGTGGCACGAGCAGGCGCGCGCCGGGTCCGGGTCGCACCTCGCGCGCGTCGGGTGGATGCGCGGTGCCGGGCGCGAACAGGCCGAGGACGCTGCCGCCGAAGCCGCCGCCGACGAGCCGGGCGCCGCTCGAGCCGGCGTCGCGCAGGCGCTGGACGGCGGTCTCGACGGCGGGCGTGGAGACCTCGAAGTTCTCGCGCAGGCTGCGATGGGAGGCGTCGAGCAGCTCGCCGATCCGGGGCAGATCTTGGGCGCGCAGCGCGACGACGGCGTCGCGCACGCGCTGGTTCTCGGAGATGACGTGCAGCGCGCGACGGCGCAGCGGCTCGGGCAGCTGCTCGGCGGCGGCTGCGCCGGCGTCGCGCAGCGAGGGCAGCCCGAGCAGCTCGCACGCGCGCGCGCACTCGGCGCGCCGCCGGTTGTAGCCGGAGCTGGCGTGCAGGTGGCGCTCGCCCGAGTCGAGCACGACGAGCCGCCAGTCGCCGAGCGCCAGCGGCACGGGCTCGACGTGCAGCGTGCGGAAGTCGATCAGCAGCGCGGCGTCGGGCTCGCCGTAGAGCGAGGCGAGCTGGTCGAGCAGGCCGGTGTGCGCGCCGACCCAGTCGTTCTCGACGCGCGCGCACAGACGCGCGATCTCGACGCGCTGCAGCCGCCGGCCGTCGCCGTCGCTCGTGCCGGCGGCGCTCGCGGCGGCGCGCGAGCCGAGGTCCGCGAGTGCCAAGCACAACGCGACCTCGAGCGCGGCGGAGGAGGACAGGCCGGCGCCGCGCGGCGGCCCGCCGCTGATCTCGAGGCTGGCGCCGACGAGCGGCCGGCCGGCGCGGGTGAGCTCGGCGACGGTGCCGCGTACGAACGCGCGCCACCCGGAGGTGGGCTGGGGGCGCGCGAGCGGGAACTCGTCGCGCTCGTCGAGATCGCGTGCCAGCGCGTGGATGCGTGCCTCGCCGGGAGAGCCGGCCGCCGCGGCGTCGGCGCTGACGGTGATGCCCTCGGCGATCGCGAACGGCAGCGCGAGGCCGTCGTTGTAGTCGGTGTGCTCGCCGATCAGGTTGACCCTTCCGGGTCCGAACGCGGTTACTTGGCTGGCCAAGGTTGTCTAGTGTCCCCTTCGTATGCCGGTGAACTGGGGAATCATGTCTACCGCGCGGATCAACC
>JASLHP010000108.1 GCA_030149625.1 Solirubrobacteraceae bacterium | reverse complement strand
GCGGCGCCTCAGGCGCACCGTACCGCTGGTCGCGCAGCCGGGACAGAGCAGCGCAGACGCGCTGCGCTTCCTGATCAAGGAGCGCCGCCTCAGTCTTCGCGGCCGCCCAGCCTACGCGTTTGCGATCGCCGCGACGGTGCTGTGGTCTCGGACGCAGGTCCAGCGCAGGCAGTTGCGCGGGGCCTCGCTGGTGCTGTGCATCAGCGAGGTGTTTCGCGAGCACCTGATGCGCGACTACGGCCTCGCCGAAAAGGCGACGGCCGTGGTCGCCAACCCTGTTCGGATCGATCGCTTTCACAACCGCGCGCGCGCGATCGGGACGCCGCCGCGGATCCTCGTGCTCGGCCGAGTCGCGACCGGAAAGGGCATCGAGGACGTGGTCGCGCTAGCCAAGCTGCTGCTCGAACGCGGCATCGACGTGCGCATTCGGCTCGTGGGCGGCACGAGCGTGTGGTCGAACTACACGACGCTGCTCGAGGACCTGCCGCCGGAGAACGCCGAATATGTCGGGCCGATCCCCGGCTCGCAGGTGCCGGCGGAGCTCGAGCGCACCGACATCCTCTTGCAGGCGAGCAAGTACGAGGCGTTCGCGCTGACGGTCGCCGAGGCTCTCGCCGCGGGCGTGGCGGTCGTGGCGAGTACCGAGGTGGGCGCGATCGAGCAGGTCGACAGGTCGGTCGCCGCGGCGTTTGCGCCGGGCGACGTCGAGGCGATGGCCACAGAGATCGCGGCGATGATCGAGCGGCTGCGAGCCGACGCCGGAGAGCTCAGGGCGAGGGCGAGAGCGGAGGCGGAGCGACTGTTCGCGCCCGAGGTCGTCTGCGAGCAGATCTCCTTGGCGCTGAGGCAGCTGAGCGGCGGGCGCGAGCCACAGCCGGGGGCGGTGCGCTCGCCCGCCGAACCGATCGTCGAGCAGCTGACGCGTTCACCGAGCTGACTGCCGGTTCTGCGATGAGCGATGAGCAGCCAAAGGTGGTCTACGTGATGGGCGCCGGCAGAAGCGGGAGCACGATTCTCGGCATCGCGCTTGGCAACTGCACCGGCGTGCTGTTCGCGGGCGAGTTGCATCTATGGCTCGCGAAGCAGGGAAAGTCACCGCTGCCGGGGACCCAGCGCGAGCGCTTCTGGGCGACAGTGCGCGACGCCGTCAAAGACACGCCGCGGTTGCCCGCGCGCGCGGCGCGCTCGCTGGAACAGTCGGTGGCGGTGTTCCGTGTCGACGGCTGGCGCGCCCGGCGCCGGCTGCGCGGTCGCTACCGCCGCCTCACCGAGGACGTGTTCCGCGCCACCGCCAAGGCTGCCGGCGCCACGCACGTGGTCGACACTTCTCACTTTCCACGCCGCGCCAGGGAACTGCAGGCGCTCAGCGGGATCGAGCTGTACCTACTGTTCGTGGTTCGCAGACCCGCCAGCGTGATCGCGTCATACCGCCTCGATGACGTCGAATTTCCGAGGTTCAACGCGCTCACTACAAACGCCTATCTGTGGCTTACCTATCTATTGTCGCTACCGGTATTTCTCAGGCATCCGCGCGAGCGCAGGCTGCTCGTTCGCTACGAGGCTTTCGTGTCGAATCCGGAGCGCGTGCTCGGAGAGATTCTCGACCGCATCGGCTCGACGGCCGACATACCGGATCTGCAGGCGCTCGACACCGGCGTCGCGTTTCAGGGAAATCGCGTGCTCTACTCAGACGTGGTGGCGCTCAAAAGCCGAGCGGACGAGCCGTCGCTTGGCGCACGCCTCGCGGCGCTGCCGAGCACCCCTTGGTCAGCGGTCTTCTCGCTGCTGCGCCCCGCGGCCAGCGCAGGTCCGCCGAGCGCGGCCGCCTCCGCGCCGGCGGCGGCCGTTGGTGGCGACGAGGGTCCTCGCTAGCTCCGCGACAGGCGCATGACGGTGCTCTCGCGGATCTCCAAGCCGCAATACATCTTCCGTCCGAGCCAGATCGCTCGCAGAGCGCTGCTCGCGCCGTCGGATCCCGAGCCAGTCGTGCAGACGCCCTGGGGATGCCGGATGCTGGTTGCGCGCAGCGACGCGATCGGTAGCGGCATCGCGCGCATGGGCGTGCACGAGCTCGCCGTCTCGGAGGTCATCTGGCGCCTGGCCGAGGGAGATCGGCTGGCGCTCGACGTCGGCGCCAACATCGGTTACTTCACAGGTTTGCTCGCGTGCCGGGCGGCAGAGGTGATCGCACTCGAGCCAAACCCGCGACTGCTGCGTTTCGTCGCGGGGAACATCGAGCGATGGCCGGTCGCGGATCGTGTAACGCTCGACGAGCGCGCTGCCTCCAAGGGCCGAGGCTCCGCGGCGCTTCACCTGCCCTCGGACTTCGACCGCAACTACGGGATCGCGACGCTGGAGGGCTCCGACGCGACAACCTCCTATGAGGTCGAGACGGTTGCGCTCGACGAGGTGATCGCCGGACGTCAGGTGGGACTGATGAAGATCGACATCGAGGGGCACGAGCTCGCCGCGTTCGAAGGCGCGCGCGACTCGCTGGCCGGAGGCCTGATCCGCGACATCATCTTCGAGGAGCATCAGCCGTTGCCCTCGCCGGTCTCGCGCACGCTCGAGTCAGCGGGCTTTACGATCAGGGGAATCGAGGAGACGCTCACGCGCCCGGTGCTCCCGCGCGATCGTGCGCCACGTGGTTGGGACGCGCCGACCTATCTCGCCACACGCGATCAGCTTCGCGCCGAGCGGCTGTTGAAGCCACGTGGCTGGCGCTGCCTGCGCGGCCGCGGAAAGTAGCCTTCAGACGATGCCCGGCAGATCACTGCGGATCGCGTGGCTCGGCCCGTATCCTGGCGATTCCGGGGTTACCGGCGTCGCCGCCGAGCTGTTGGCCGGGCTCGCCGAACGCGGCCACACGATCGACTACTTCGCGCGCGCGAGCGAGAAACCGGTGCCGGCGCGCCTGGCGCGGCTCGAGCGTCTCACGTTCGTGTGGGGCACGCTCAGCTGGCAGTGGGATCGCTGGTACAGCCGCGGACGTCTGGGGGCGTTCGCGTCGGGACTGTTCTCGCAGAGCCTTGCGACGGTACGTCTGCGGCGAGCGATCGCGCGCAGGCACCGGCAGACGCCTTATGACGTGATCTATCAGTTCTCGAGCATCGAGACGTTGGCCGTGTCCGCGCGCATGGCGCGCGAGACACCGCTCGTGATTCACCCCGAGACACACATCGCCGGCGAGCTGCGGTTCTTCGTGGCCGAGCGCCGGCTGCTGCTGCGCTGCCAGCCGGCGTACGTGTTCGCGGTCGTCGCCACGATCATGTCGGCGCGGGCGATCGTGCAGCGTTTCAGCATCAAACATGCTCGCCTGCTCGTCTGCATCAGCGCTGTGTTTCGCGATCACCTCGTCCGCGACTACGCGTTCGCGCGCGAGCGCACCGTCGTCGTGCCCAACCCCGTGCGGCTCGACAGGTTCGAAGCCAACGCGCGGGCGCCCGCAACGCCCGCGACCGTGCTCGTGCTCGGGCGCGTCGCGACCCGCAAGGGCGTCGAGGACGTGGTCGCGCTGGCCAAAGTGCTGCTCGAGCGCGGCATCGAGGCTCGGCTGCGTGTGGTCGGCGGCCCGAGCCTGTGGTCGGACTACACGAAGCTGCTCGAGGAGCTGCCGCCCGAGAACGCCGAATACGCCGGCGAGGTCGCCGCATCTGCGGTCCCGGCCGAGCTCGCGCAAAGCGACGTGCTGCTACAGGCGAGCAAGTACGAGCCGTTCGCGCTGACGGTGGCGGAGGCGCTCGCGGCCGGCGTCCCGGTCGTGGGCACGAGCGAGGTCGGCGCGATCGAGGGCGTCGACCGCGCCGTCGTCGCCGAGGTCGCGCCCGGAGACGTACAGGGCATGGCCGACGCGATCGCGACGATGCTGGAGCGTCTGCGAGAGAACCCGGCCGCGGTCCGCGCGCAGGCTCAGCAGCAGGCGCGGAGGCTGTTCGCGACAGAGCACGTCTGCGAGCAGATCTCGCTCGCGCTCGAAGCGCTGGCCGAGGGCCGCGAGCGAGCGCAGGCGGGATGAGCCCCGAGCCGCAGCCGCCGCTCGCGGGGCCGCTCGACCGACGCTGGCGCGAGGCCGCGGCCGCCGCCCAGTGCGCGGTGCTGCCACGCGGTCGCGTAGCAGTCTCCTGCATCGCGCCGCTCGGCAGCGGCGGCCTCGGCCGCCACCTCGCCGAGATCCTCGACGCGCTCGCGCGCGGCGGGCAGCCGGGGGTCTGCATCTGCTCCTCGACGTGGCTGCACTCAGGCGGCGCCGATCGAGCCCCGAGGGCCGCGGATCGAGCTCCGAGCGGCGCCGATCGAGCTCCGAGGGCCGCGGATCGAGCTCCGGGCGGCGCTGATCGAGCCCCGAGGGCCGCGGATCGAGCTCCGGGCGGCGCCGATCGAGCCCCGAGGGCCGCTGATCGAGCTCCGAGCGGCGCCGATCGAGCTCCGAGGGCCGCTGATCGAGCTCCGGGCGGCGCCGATCGAGCCCCGCG
>JASLHP010000084.1 GCA_030149625.1 Solirubrobacteraceae bacterium | reverse complement strand
GGGACTCGGCTACCGAGCCGACCGCTTCGCCCGGGCGATCGCCGGCGATCCGGCGGCCCGGCGCGATCCCGAGGTGCGGCGCGAGCTGGGTGAGATCGCCGCCGACCTGACCGCGATCCGCTTCACCGGCTACCGCACGCTGACCGCGCTCCAGAAGGGCCAGATACCCGGCCCCGAGGCGGGGCTGGCGAAGGTCACGATCGTCAGCGGCGCGATCAAGGCAGGCGATCTGATCGCCGATGTCGTCGGACCAGACGCGCTCGACGAGAGCAGCGAGTGGGCCTACATGATCTCCTTCCTGCCCGGCCTGAAGTCGGCCGGCGGAACCGAAGAGATCCTTCGCAACACGATCGGCGAGCGGGTCCTCGTGCTGCCCCCCGAGCCACGGCTGGACAAGGGCATCCCGTTCTCGGAGCTCCGCAGCAAGGAAGGGGCCGCGGCATGAACCTGGCACTCTCCGATGAGCAGGTGTTCCTGCGCGAGGCCGCGCGCGGCGCGCTCTCGCGCTTCAAGACGGTCGCGGCCGCGCGCGAGGCGCTGGACGGCGACGAACGCGCGCTGCCGGACCTGTGGCCGATGGCCAAGGAGGCCGGCTGGCCGGGCCTGCTGATCGACGAAGCGCACGGCGGCGCCGGCCTGGACGCGTTCGACGCGATGCTCGTGCTCGGCGAGTGCGGCCGCGTGCTCGCCGGCGTACCGCTGCTCGGCCACCTGCCCGCGACAGCGATCGTAAACGCATCGCCCAATGCCGCCGGCTGGATCGGCGAGCTGGCCAGCGGCGAGAAGCGTGCCGCCTACCTGCCGAGCGCTCCTCCCGACGACCTCGGCGGAGGCTGGAGCAGCGACTCGCGCAGCGGCTTCGCGCGCGGCGAGCCGCCCACTGCATCGGCGCCTGACGAGAGCGGTCAGACGCGGGTCAGCGGCAGCTTCGCGTTCGTTCCCGACGCGCCCGGCGCCAGCGGCTTCATCGGCGTCGCGCTGATCGATGGCAAGCCCACAGGCGTGGCGATCCTCAGCGAGTCTCCGGGCGTCCAGGTCGAGCCGACGATGCGCTACGACGCGACCCGCTCGCTCGCGCACGTCACGTTCGAGGATGCTCCCGCGCTCGCGCTCGACGCGCCCGAGGACGCGTTGAGATCTGCCTGGTATCTCGCACAGGCACTGATCGCCGCCGAGTCGCTCGGCAGCGTCGAAACCGCGCTCGAAGTATCCGTGGCCTATGCCAAGGAGCGCTTTACGTTCGGCCGCGCGATCGGCTCCTATCAGGCCGTCAAGCACGCGCTCACCGAGGTCCTGCGCCAGCTCGAGAACGGCCGCTCGCTGCTGTACTACGCCGGCTGGTCGCGCACCGGCGCGCCTGAGGAGTTCCCGCTCGCGGCGAGCGCCGCGCGCTCCGTCGGCGGCAATGCGCTCGACGCGGCCGCGCGCACGATGATCTCCGTGCACGGGGGCATCGGCGCGACGTGGGAGCACGACGCGCCGCTGTACTTCCGCCGCGCGCAGCTCTCACGGCGGCTGCTCGGCGGCACCGCTCGGGCGACCGACCGCGTCGCCGGCGAGCTGATCGCGCAGGCCGACGCGGCGTGAAGGCGGCACCGCCCGCCGCACGAAGCCTCTGAAGCACAGGTAGCCCGGCCGTTATGGCCGGGCTACCTTGTCACCGCCGCGTCGACCTCGCGGCCATGCTCTCGCCGTCCGCTAGAAGGGGCGGAACCCTCGAGGAACGCTGCGTCAGCGCGCCGCGCGCGAGGCGCCATGGGCGCGTGAAGCCGTCACTGCCGTCGGCTTTTCCGCCGCTTCCAACGCCGCCAGCACCGGCGCGCCGTATGCGGCTTGCACCGCTTCGATGAGCTTCGCTTCGATGCCACAGTTGATGCAGAATCCGTGCTGCGACCAGCCGATCGCGCGCGCCAGCACCTGATCGGCGTACGTCACGCCAGTCGCGTCGTGGCCGTAGTAGTCATAGGCCGCATCCCACGCCGATTCGTTCAGTGCATATTCGGCGCCATCCGCCGACAGCAGATGCGCGGCGGCCATGATCGCGTCGAAGTCGTCGTAGATCGACGGATGCCTCGCGGTCTCGTGGTCGTAGTGGGCGGGGCGCCTGCCATAGATGTAAGAGTCTCTGACCAGGTCCCAGGTCGTCACCGGACCGTTCTTGACGTTGAACTGCATCGGCCCACCGCAGCAGCCCGCGAAGTTCAGGCCGAAGTAGACACCCGGTGCCGTCGAGAACGCGCTCTCCTGGCGATGGACCGACGCCAGCAGCAGCCAGTTGACGCCGAACGTGCTCTGCGCGGTCGCATAGATCGGATAGAAGCCTTCCATCCAGCGCCTGGAGATGTGCGTCTGCGTCCGATCAAGGAAATCGCTCGCATCGATCCGCTGCTGCGCAAGCGACGGTCGCGCGACGATCGTCGCGTGCACGTGTGCGCCGGCCGGCGACGCAACGCTCGCCGATGTCGCAGCGGACGCCGACGCGGGCGCCGGCGTCGCTGCCGCGACCAGCACCGGCGGGGGCGCCACCGGAGCATTGGCGCGCCCGAAAGCGCCGCCCAACGCCGCGACCAGCACGGCGATGCCCAGCACCCCGATCGTGCAGGCGAGCAGCCACGCACCCCGTTCGGAGGGCGGCGCCGGCGGCGCGGCAAACGGCGCGGGAGCTGACACGACAACTCATCCTACGCGGGCTCCGCGCCGATCATGCGCTTAGGGGGTTACCGTCCATATGCGCACACCGAGGATCCTGATCGCGACGCTCGCGGCGACTGCCTGCTGGATCAGTCCGGCGCTGACGCCCCCGACCGCGCTCGCCGGCCAGCCCGCGCCTGCCCTCAGCTCTGCCCAGCGGGGCTACCTGGCGCTCGCGCAGGCCGGCGTCGCGCAAACGCGCGAGCACTGGTGGGACCCACGGCGCGGCTGGTATGACTCGCGGCTCGACGACCGCGAACGCTATCCGCTGGCCACGATCTGGGACAGCGTGCCGTTGTTCGAGTCGCTCGACGCGATCGCGATCGCCGCGCCGAGCACCGCCAACCGGCGCGCGCTCGTGCGCTTCGCGACGGGCGCCGAGCGCTATCTGAACCGGGGACTGCGGCCCCTCGCCGGCTACTCGCCCTATCCCGGCGACCGCGAAGCGGACACGGAGACGTGGTTCGACGACAATGGCTGGTGGGGCATCGCGTTTGTCGAGGCCGCGCGCGCCACAGGCAGGAGTCGCTACCTCGCCGACGCCGAACGCGCGCTGCGCTACATCGCAGGTTCGGGCTGGG
>JASLHP010000079.1 GCA_030149625.1 Solirubrobacteraceae bacterium | reverse complement strand
CTCCGACTTCGCCCGCCGTCGCTCGCCCCGGCCGGCCGGCAGGCAGCCTGAGCCGCTGCCGCTGAAGGCTAGGAGCCCGTGTAGTCCGCGTGCAGCACGTCGAGTACCGGCACGTCAGGGATCGCCTCGCGCAGCAGCTCGCGCAGCCGCGCGGAGTCGAAGCGATGCGACCGCGGCGCCACGGGATTGACCGTGATCGCCCGCAGCGCGATGCGCCGGCGCGTGCGCAGCTCGATGCCCTGACGCCCGAACCACGCGGGGCCGCGCTCGCCGAGGAACACGCGCGTGGGGTCCTCGACGACGATCGCGAGCTCGCGCCGGCGCGTCCTCAGCGGTGCCAACAGGTCGCGCAGGAAGCGCTCCGGCAGCGCTCCGGAAACGCTCAGCGCGCGCGCCGCCGGGTGCTCGTCGAGCAGCCGCGCGATCTGTTTTTCCTCGGCGCTCAGCGCAAAGCGCGGCGGCAGCTCGAGCGGCTCGCAGTCGGCTTCCACGAGCGCCAGGCGCACGAGTTCGACGGCGTTCCCGGTCCGCCGCACGACCTCCGCGATGTCCTCGTCGAGGACCGCGCCGGTCGCCATCACGAGGCCCTCGGAGACGTCCGGCGAGGAGGCGGCGCGGCGGTCGATCGCGCCGTCGATCAGGACCTGCTCGGCGCCGTGCGCGAGCATCGCGTCGCTGACCGCGCGCACGTCCGCGGCGGCGCTCGGGCCGGCCACCTCGACCGCGCCGGCGCCGCGCAGACGCGCGATCAGCACCCTGCCGAGCGGCGTGCGCACGCCCGCGTCCTCGAGCAGCTCGTGCGGGATCGCGCTCGCGCGCAGCAGCCCGTCGGTGGTGGCGAGGAGGCTGCCCGCGGGCAGCAGCACGCGCGGCTTGGCGATGCGCGCGTCGATCGCGTCGCGCTCCTCGCCGTCGCGGCCGACCGAGGTCACGCCCACGCGCCTGCCGGACGGCTTCCCCTCAGAAGGCGACGCCAGCTCGCGCAGCAGCGCCGCGAGCGTCTCGGTCTTGCCGGTGTTCTTGGCCAGGCCGACGAGCGCCAGGCGTCTGGTCGATGCCGTCAGCTCGCTGAGCATCGCCGGCCTCAGGCCGGCGCCGAGTGCCGCGCGGCGCCCACAGCGTCCGCTGCGGCCGGCGCACGCGCGGCCTGCACCGGTCGAGACGATGTCACCCGCGCGGCGAGCTCGCGCACGATGAACGTCGCCAGGTGCTGCGGTTCGGTGCCCTTCGAGAAGCCCGCGTCGTAGCCGAGCTCCTTGGCGAGCTCATTCGTCACGCGCGGGCCGCCGCACGCGAGGATCGTCTGCCCGCGCCTGCCCTCGGCCTCGACCATCTCGACGAGCTCGGTGAGGTTGTGGACGTGCAGGTTCTGCTGGGTGACCGTCTGGGAGACGAGGATCGCGTCGGCGCCGACGTCGATCGCGCGCGCGAGCAGCACGCTGTTGGGGACCTGGCTGCCGAGGTTGTGCGTCTCGAAGCAGCGGTAGCCCTCGAGCCCGTGATGGCCGTGGTAGCCCTTGAGGTTCAGCATCGCGTCGATGCCGACGCTGTGCGTGTCCGAGCCCGTGCTCGCGCCGACGACGACGATCCGGCGCCCGAGGTGCGTCTGCGCGAAGTGCTCGATCTCGTCCTCGTTCATGTACTCGATGTCGAAGCCCTCGCCCTGGAGCGCGTCGAAGTCGACCGTCTGCGTGCAGCGGCCGTACATCACGAAGTACGTGTAGCCCTCGGTCAGCTGCTCGTAGTGGACGACCTCGGGCTCGGCGAAGCCGATCTTGGCGGCGAGCTCGAGCGCCGCGCGCCGCGCCGCGAGCGAATAGGGGACGGGCAGCGTGAAGCTCATCTGCACGAGGCCGTCGTCGAGGTGGTCGGCATACGGCCGCACGGCGGCGAGGTCGACCTCACGCATGGCGTGCCTCCCGGCCGGGCTCGTCGTCGCGGCTGCGCCCGGCGGCGGCTCACGCATAGCTCGCCTCGCCCTGGCGTGCGGGACGCGCGCCGCGCATCAGCTCGACGACCGGGTTGAAGTACGCCTCGTCCACGTCGACGATTCCGTCGAGCCCGCGACCGTCGTCGAGCCCGCGGCTGACGTCGCCGAACGTGGCGTCCTCGATCGCCTTGAACAGGCCGGCGTCGGCGATCCGCTCGAGCAGCTCGTGCGCGCCGGCCAGCACCTGCTGCGCTCTCCTCTGGACGATGCCGCCGCGCTTGAACTCGATCTCATCGCCGAGGTCGTGCGCGGCGTTGAACACATAGTCGACGTTCTGCAGGCCGAGCACGCGATCGTGGACGTGGGGCGTGAAGATGCCCTCGGTCGGCACGCCGATCGTCTGGATGCCCTGACCGGTGGCGATCGTGACGAGGTTGAACAGCGTGTCGGCCGCGTGCGTGCGGAACAGGTTGCCGTCCATGTGCCGCGTCGGCGGCATGTACTTGACGGGGCAGTCCGGAAACAGCTCGCGCGTCAGCTGCGCCTGCGCCCACTCGAACAGCAGGCTGTTCTTGACGGGCACGTCGATCTCGAACGCGTCGCCGAGGCCGATCTGCGCGTCGGGCACGCCCGAATCGAGCGCGAGCTGGTGGTTGACGAACTGCGAGGCGGTCACCGACGGGGCGGCCTCGATCGCGTCGGCGGTGCGCAGATAGTTGTCCTCGCCGGTGTTGATGACGACGCCGAAGTAGCCGTTGATCATGCGCGAGACGCGCTGGTCGATGAGCCCGCGCACGATGTTGATGTCGCGGTAGAGGATCCCGTAGAGGGCGTCGTTGACCATGTTGTCGAAGCCCTCCCACGCGCCCATCACCGCGATCTCGGACATGCACAGGCCCGAGCAGAAGCTCGACAGGCGCACGTAGCGGCCGTGCTGCTCCGACCACTCGTCGATCGCCTCGCGCATGATGCGGAAGTTCGCCTGCGTCGCGAACGTGCCGCCGTAGCCCTCGGTGGTCGGGCCGTAGGGGACGAAGTCGAGCAGGCTCTGCGCCGTCGATCTGATCACCGCGACGATGTCGCCGCCGGCCTGCGCGACGGCCTTCGCGTGCACGACGTCCTCATACACGTCGCCCGTCGCGGTCAGCACATAGCGCAGCGGCGCCGGGGCGTCGCCGAGACGCTCGCGCATTGCGCGGCGCTCGTCGAAGCGGCCACGGATCTCGCTCAGGCGCGCCGCGCACTCGCCGCTCACGCGCTCGCGGATCGCGCCCTCGTCGGCGAGCTCGCCGTCGGCCGGCGATGCGACCGCGAGCAGGTCGAGCTCGCCCGCGTCGACGGCTTCGGCGAGCTGCTGCGGCGAGCGGCCCGTGCGCAGCATCGCGGCGCCGAGCCAGTAGGCGACGCCGCGGCCGAGGCCGCCGCCGGCCTGGACGTGCTCGACGAGCACGTTCGGCAGCGGCGCGTCGAGATCGTTGACGCCGTCGACGCCCAACAGGCGCGTGACGCTGCGCTCGACCGACACCGTCGTGCGCCCGGCGGTCTGCTCGGCCACCTGCGCGGCGATCCGCCGGGCCGCTTCGCGGCAGGCGTCGATCACGCCCGGGTCGAGATCGAGCTTGCCAGTTGTGGCGCGCGCGGAGCTCATCGCAGATCCTTGACGATCGGAAAGGGGATCACCTCGCGCAGCGTGTCGCGTTCGGTGAGGATCATCACGAGACGATCGACGCCCATGCCGCCGCCGGCCGTCGGCGAGTAGCCGTACTCGAGCGCGCGCGTGTACTCCTCGTCGTTGGGGTGCGGCACGTCGCCGTCGTCGACCGCGCGGCGCTTGCGCTGGTCGACGAAGCGCTGCCACTCGTCGACCGGGTCGTTGAGCTCGGTGTCGCCGGAGACGAGCTCGATGCCGCCGATGACCGCGTCGAAGTGCTCGCCGAGCTCCGGGTGCACGGCGTGACGCTTGGTGATCGGGAACGGCTCGAGCGGGAAGTCGAACACGTGCGTCGGCTGGTTGAGCGTGTGCTCGATCTTCTCCGAGTAGATGTCGGCGACGACGTCCGCCCAGCTGGCCTCGGGGTCGAGCGGCCCGTCGAGCACCTGCGCGAGCTGCTCACGCGTGGACTCCATGAAGTCCAGGCCGAAGCGCTCGAGGATCAGCTCGCGCATCGTCACGCGCCGCCAGGGCTTCGCGAGGTCGATCTCCTCGCCGTTTCGCTCGATCGTCGTGCGCCCCAGCGCCGCCCGCGCGACGTCGCGGAACATTTCTTCGGTGACGGTCGCGACGTCGTTGTAGTCGGAGTACGCGCACATGAACTCGATGATCGTGAACTCGGGCGAGTGCTTCGTCGAGATGACCTCGTTGAGGAACACCTTGCCCATGTCGTAGACGTTCTCCAGGCCGCCGACGATGCATCGGTTGAGAAACAGCTCGACCGAGATGCGCAGGTACAGGTCGCGGTCCAGCGCGTTGTGGTGCGTCGTGAACGGCCGCGAGCCGGCGCCGCCGGCGAGCGACTGCAGCGCCGGCGTTTCGACCTCGATGAAGTTGCGTTCGTTCAGCCACTTGCGGATCTCGAAGACGATCTTGTGGCGCGTGACGAACAGCTCGCGCGTGTCCTCGTTCGCGAGCAGGTCGAGCTCGCGGTAGCGATAGCGCGTACCCGTGTCGCCGAGGCCGTGGTGCTTGTCCGGCGGCGGGCGCAGGCTCTTCGTCAACAGCGTGCACGTGAGCACCGCCAGCGCCAGCTGGCCGCGCTGGGTCACGTAGACGCAGCCGTCGATCGCGACGATGTCGCCGACGTCGAGGTTGAGGATGCGGTCATAGCCGTCCTGTCCGAGCGCGTCCACGCGCACGACCGCCTGAATCGACCCTGAGAGGTCGCGGATGTCGAGGAACGCCGTCTTGCCGTGGCCGCGCCTGGAGATCAGCCGGCCGGCGATCTCGTAGCTCAGCTCGGGGTGCTCGCCCGCGCTCAGCTGCTCTGCGTCGTGTGCCGCGAGCACGTCGGCGATGCGCGTACGCCCCGCCCACAGGCTGACGGGAGGGTACGGGTCGATGCCGTCGGCGCGCAGGCGCTCGAGCTTCGCGCGGCGTTCGTCGAATTCCCCCTCCGGGGAGGATGCGACCGCGCCGTCTCTGACCCGCCCGTTCTCGGGCTCGGTCACTCCGACGGCGAGCGCCGGTATCTGGCTGTCCTCTTGGTGATCCTCGACGGGCATAGGTCGGAAACGATCCTCTCAGGTGGCACGCGCTTGTCAAGGGCGTGGTCTCGTGGACGGCGCATACGCTCGCGCGCGCCCCGGCTCCACGGGTTGCCCGGTTGTGACCGAGCCGGCCCGCGGTCCCGGCCGCTCGAGGGCCGGACGCCCGGCTATGGCAGCCGGGCCGGGCACGGGCATGTCGCGGGTCGCGGCGGCCTGCGGCTCAGGCCATCGGCAGCGACATGCCCACGGGTTTCGGGCTGTCGGCCGGCGTGGCCGCGGCGCCCGCGGCGGCGAGAGCGGCAGGCGCGACCTCCACGAGCGGCAGCACCGGCAGCTCGTACGGTGCCATCGCGATCAGGCCGCGCGCGATCTGGCGGATCGCCTGCGAGGCCGGATCGTCGGGATCCTCTACAACGAGCGGCACGCCGCTATCCGCGTGCTCGCGCAGCGGCATCGTCAACGGCACCTTGCCGAGCAGCGGCACGTCGAGCTCGTCCGCGAGCTCCTGGCCGCCGCCCTCGCCGAAGATCGCGAAGCGCTCGCCGGATGGCGTCGTAAAGCTCGACATGTTCTCGATCACGCCGCCGATCTCCAGGTCGACCTTGTGCGCCATGTGCGCCGAGCGGCGCGCGACCTTCTGCGCCGTCGGCTGCGGCGTCGTCACGATCGCGAACCGCGCCTGCGGCAGCAGCTGCGCGAGCGTCATCGAGACGTCGCCCGTACCCGGCGGCAGGTCGACGAGCAGGTAGTCGAGCGCGCCCCATTCGACATCCTGCAAGAACTGCGTCAGAGCCTTGTGCAGCATCGGGCCGCGCCACACGACCGCCGCGTCCTCCTCCACGAAGAAGCCGATCGACATGACCTTCACGCCGTGCGCCTCCAGCGGCACGATCTTGCGCTGCGCCGAGACCGGCGGACGCGTCGCGCCGAGCCCATACATGCGCGGGATCGAGTAGCCCCACACGTCCGCGTCGAGCACGCCCACGCGCTTGCCCTCGCCGGCCAGCGCGGCGGCGAGGTTCGCCGTCAGCGTGGACTTGCCGACGCCGCCCTTGCCCGAGCCGATGCACAGCACGTTCGAGACCTGCGCGAGCGCGCCCGCCGGCAGGCTGCCGCGCCCGAGCTTCTGCTGCAGCGCCGACTTCTGGGCGTCGGTGAGCACGTCGAAGTACACGTTCACGTGCGTGACGCCGTCGAGCGCCGAGACCGCCTGGGCGACGGACGTCTGGAAGTGGCCCTTGATCGGGCAGCCGGGCGTCGTCAGCGAGACGGTCACGTCGACCACGCCGTTCGCGCTCACGTCGATCGAGCGCACCATGTCGAGCTCGACGATCGAGCGATGCAGCTCGGGGTCGATCACCACCTGCAGCGCTCCGCGGATCTCCTCGACGTCGGTCACGCAGCCTATTGTGGCAAACCGGCGCGGTGCTCCCGGCTCTCGGCGAGCGCGCCGAGGATGCGCAGCGGCAGCCGCGTGGCGCCCGTGATGTTCAGGCTCGCGTAGTCGCCGGCGGGTCCGAGCGCCGCGATCCAGGCGTCGCTGTCGCCGAGGATGCACGCCGAGCTCGTGCTCAGCGGCGTGGCCTGTGCCGTGCTGCGTGGGTCCGTGAGCACATCCGGAACGCTCTCGTCGACCCGAAGGCGGCCGCCACGTACGCGATAGAGCCTGCTGAACGGGGGCTCGGTGTCCGCGACGATCGTCTCGACGGAGCCCGCGGGCAATACCACGTGCTCGAGCAGCGCCGGCAGCAGGCGCAGTATCGCCGCCACGTCGACGCGCTCGCGCGGCTCCGGCGGCGACCACATGTGACGCAGCCCCCAGCGCGCGAGCGCGCCCGCGATCGGCAGCAGCTCGCGGCCGGCGTCGGTCAACTCCAGCTCGACGCGCGGCGGCAGCCCCTCCAAGCGCGTACGGCTGACGAGCTCGAGCGCGACCATCTGCTGCAGGTGACGCTCCAGCACGGGCGTGCTGAGCGCCGGCAGGTGCCTGTGCAGCTGCGCGAGTCGCATCTTGCCCGGGGCGAGCGCTAGCGCGATCATCAGAGTGCAGTGGTCGCCGGTCGCGGCGAGCGCGCGCGCCAGCGGCGTCCACGCGCGATGCGC
>JASLHP010000390.1 GCA_030149625.1 Solirubrobacteraceae bacterium | reverse complement strand
CGGGCATCACGTCTCCGCCTGGCCCGAACAAACCGATCGAAGGCTTGGTCGGCGAAGAGGGCGAAGAAGGCGAAGGCGGCATCCTCACCGTCCACCCGCTGCGGCTCGTCGAAAACGCATTCTCGGTTCCGACCACAGAAGGCTGCGGCGAATTCCTGATCGTCAAAGGCTTCCTCGACGGGATCGTCAACAGCAAAATCGGCCTCGAATCGAAAGCCGGCAACAACACCGCGATCCTCGAAGGCGAACAGAAGATCGCGACGGTCTCGGAGGTCGAAAAACACCTCTAGCGACTTGCGTCCACTGGGCGCGGCTTGACGTTTGACCGACGGGGCTCGTCGCGCACGCGGCGAGCCCCGTCGCCGTTTCCGGCGGCTTGCGCGGCGCGCGTGCTACACGGTCGCAGGGATCGAGAAGGGTTCTTCCCGCGGAGACTTGGCGGCGCCCCTGTACTCGCGGCACTCCCACACCACATACCCCGGCAGGCAGCTGGTGCGGGGCACCCAGGTCGCACGCCAGGCTTTGACGAATGCCAGGAGCGCCTGTTCGTGCTGTTCGGTGACGAGGTCTTTTTCGGCGGTGCCCTGCGCTTCGGCCAGCGTTTGTTGCTGTTCGGGGATGATCGCCGTCAGCTTGAACAAGAAATACACGGGGCCGTCCTTCAGCGGCCCCGTGAGCACACCCGGGGTAGCCGCGTAGATCGCCTTGTACAGCGCCTTCTCACCGCGTGCCTTTCCTCCGCGCCCGTACTCCAGCGAGACCATCTCGGCGGTTTCCGGCGTCAGCTTGCCGGATTCGAGGCCGCGTCTGACCCGGAGCATCTTCGCCTTGCTTTCGCTGCGCGTGATCACGACGGCGCGCTGTTCGTCAAAGACGTACTTCGACTTGTGCCTCTGGTAGTACGCGGCGATCGCGGCGGGGGTCACCTTCGGTTCTGCTTCGGTCATCGACGTCTGCAGCCTGCGCGCCGCGACTTCGACCTTCGCGACGAACTTCGCGTCCGCGATCGTGCGCCCGGACAGCTTCAGGAATTCGCTGAGTTCGGCCGCTCCGCCCGGATAGGACTTGAGCTTTTCGCCGAATTGCCGTTCCGCTTGCGCGGCGGACACCGCCATGCCTCGCGCCGCGGCTTCGCCTAGCAGCCACTGCGATCCAATCAAGAAGCTGAGCGCGTGCTCACGAGCGGTTTCGCCTGGCGCCGCCGCTTCGAAGTGCTCCGCTCGCATCACCTCGATCCAATGAGCGAGCGTCGCCGATGTGATCGCCGCGCCGCCGACGTGTGCCACGGCACCGCCCTCGCCCGCGCCCCCGCCGCATCCGCTCACGCCGATGGCGACCGACGCGAGCAGGCCCGCGATCTTCGCATGACGGCTCATCGCCCCATCCCGACAGCCCGCCTCAGCGATTCTGCGACGTCGGTTCGCACGACAGCTTGGGACCGATCCGTGCGGCGGGGTTGCTGTTGCACTCGAGGTCTGGCGCCGACGTCGCGCTGGGACGCACCACCCCGAGAGCCTCGATCAGGAGATCCGGCGAGCCCGGCGACCCCGGCGCCGCCGCCGACGGCTTGTACTCGCTGCAGCCCTCTACGACATAGCCGGCGCGGCAGGTCGTCTCGGCGGTCAGCTTCGCCGCATCTTCCTTGTAGAACTTCTCGACCGCGGCTTCGCCGCCGGTGCCGAGTTTCCGTTCGACCTTCGCCAACATCTTCGGCCCGAGGATGTTGCGCTTCACCAGGAACAGCTCATCCGCAAGGCTCCAGTCTCGCGACGAGAGATAGTGCTGCATTTCGGCTTCCCGCGGGAAGTCGCGTGCCTTGAGCTGGTCAAAGGACTCTTCGACTTCATGGCGGTTGGCTTTCACGCCCACTTCCGCGGCCTCTTCGATCTCGCCATAGGAGTTGATCAGGTATTCGATCGTTTGACGCCGTAGCAGTTCGTACAACTGGTGGCAGCGTTTCGCCAGTTCCGCGGGACTGCTCTTGCCTACGATCACCTTCAGCTGCGCGACGCACCTGCCGTAGCTCGCCGGTTCGGATACGAGTCCCCGCGGCGCCGTGAGTTGGATGGTCTCGTAGAAGTCGCCGCCGAGCAACGTCGACATCCAGTGGTTGATTTCCGCCGTCGTGATCGCGGAGTTGCCGACCCGGGCCACGGTGTCGCCGGACAGACTGGCACGGGTGCTGCCCCCGCCGCACGCAGTCAGCGCCACAACGGCGAGCGCGACGGACACGGGCACGGCGATCGCACGGATACGGTTGAACATCACGCGCCGGAAGCTAGCGCAGACCCGAGTGCTCATGTGCACGTATTACTTGACGGTGCCACAGGTCGTGCCCGCGGCCCCTCATAGACACGTGAACATCATGTTCCCGCTTCCCGACTTCGCTGTTGCTGTTTCTGACCGCCGCGCCGCGTGGCACGAGAGCACGGACACGATTGCGTTCATCCAAACCGTTCTGTGTGATCAGAAACACCGGTTGCCGACGCTCGCTGGGCTCAACTACGCTCGCGCTTGCAGCTCTATTTACGGGGTTGCACGAGAGAGAGAAAGTGAGGATGGATAAATGAGAGCAAGAAAGCTACTCAGCGGGGGGACGCGGATGCGCCGGCGGATGCTGTTGACGGGGCTGGCGCTCACGGTTCCGATAGCTGCGCTCGGGGCTGCGACGCCGGCTCTGGCCTCGAACCCATACAGCGTGTTCGCACAGTGTCCAACAACGACGCCGGGCGTGCATTTCTGCTTGTACGGGACGACGACCAAAGGGGAATTCGCGATCGGCTCGACGAAAGTGCCGATCAACAAGACGATCGTGATCCAGGGCGGCGCGCTGCCCACGGAACCGAGCGAAGCGTCGGGCGCGTACTACCTGATCCCCGCGAAGAATGGCGAAAGCCTGTCGAAAACCGAACTCAACGTTCCGGGTGGCCTGCTGGATCTCATCAACTGCGAAGAAATCAAAGGCAATGGACCGGTCGAATTCCTCGCCCGCGAAACCTGCAAAGCGATCTTCGAAAACAAAGAGACCGGCGTGACCGCGACGACGGAACTCGCCGCGACGACGACGAACCCGGCGATCTTGAGCCTGCACAACCTCTTCGCCGAAAAAGGATCGGCGCTGACGCTGCCGGTCAAGATCCACCTCAAAAACCCGTTGCTCGGCAACAGCTGCTACATCGGCTCGGAAGCACACCCGATCCAGCTGCACCTGACGACGGGCATCACGTCTCCGCCTGGCCCGAACAAACCGATCGAAGGCTTGGTCGGCGAAGAGGGTGAAGAAGGCGAAGGCGGCATCCTCACCGTCCACCCGCTGCGGCTCGTGGACAACGCGTTCTCGGTTCCGACCACAGAAGGCTGCGGCGAATTCCTGTTCGTCAAAGGCTTCCTCGACGGGATCGTCAACAGCAAACTCGGCCTCGAATCGAAAGCCGGCAACAACACCGCGATCCTCGAAGGCGAACAGAAGATCGC
>JASLHP010000375.1 GCA_030149625.1 Solirubrobacteraceae bacterium | reverse complement strand
CGAAGTAGTTTTCGCCCCAGCAGTCAACGTGACCGGTGGAGAGCAGCGCACAGGAATGGCCGCTGCCCGCCGTGACCTCGGTCGCGTCCGAGATGCCCCGCACTGCGACCGGGATCTCGCTTTTCTGTTCGCTGCCGTCGCCGAGTTGCCCGAAGTCGTCCGAGCCCCAGCAGTCGAGGTGGCCGGTGGAAAGCAACGCACACGCATGGTCGCCGTCTGCCGTGACCTCGGTGGCGTTCGAGATTCCCCGCACTTCGACGGGCGTGCTGCTGCTGCTTGCTCCACTCCCGTTCCCGAGTTCGCCGGACAAGTTCGCGCCCCAGCAGTCGACGTGGCCGCTCGACAGCAACGCACACGATTGATAGCCGCCCGCGGCGATCTGGGTCGCGCTGGAGACACCCTGTACCGCAACCGGAGTGCTGCTGCCCGTTTCGGTGCCGTTGCCAAGCTGGCCCCAGCCATTTCCGCCCCAGCAGTCGACGTGCTCGGTCGACAGCAACGCACACGAGTGGGATTCGCCTGCCGCGACCTGGGTGGCGTTCGAGATCCCGCGCACTTCGACCGGAGTGTCTGTGTTCTCTTCGCCACCGTTACCGAGCTGCCCTGACCTGTTTCTGCCCCAGCAGTCGACGTGGCCGCTCGACAGCAGCGCACACGTGTGTTCGCCGCCCGCCGCGGCCTCGGTGGCGTCCGAGATTCCCTGTACTTCAACCGGAATGTCTCTGTTTTCTTCGCCACCGTCGCCGAGCTGCCCGCTTTCGTCTTCACCCGAGCAGTCGACGTGGCCGCTCGACAACGTGACGCACGAGTGATAGTCGCCCGCCGTGACGTCGGTGGCGTCGGCGATCCCGCGCGCCTGCATCGGAACGCTGCTGTCGCCCATGGTTTCGCCGCCGAGCTGCCCGAATTCATTCCCGCCCCAGCAGTCGATGTGGCCGCTCGCGCGCAACGCACACGAGTCGTGGCGACCCGCCGCGATCTCGGTGGCGTCGGTGAGTCCCTGCACTTCGACCGGAGTGCTGCTGCTGGAGGTTCTGCCGTCCCCGAGCTGCCCGGAATCGTTGCGTCCCCAGCAGTCGACGTGGCCGCTCGCGCGCAACGCACACGCGTGTTCGCGGACGCCTTCGCCCGCCGCGATCTGGGTGGCGTCAGCGATCCCGCTCACTTCGACCGGGGTGCTGCTGCCAGTTTCGGCGCCGTTCCCGAGCTGCCCGTAGTAGTCAGCGCCCCAGCAGTCGACGCGGCCGCTGGACAGCAACGCGCACGAGTAAGACCCGCCCGTCGAGACCTGGGTCGCGTCAGCGATGCCTCGCACTTCAACCGGAACGCGGCTGTTGCCGCTGGCGCCGTCGCCGAGCTGTCCGTATTCGCCTTCGCCCCAGCAATCGACGTGGCCATCCGACAGCAACGCGCACGAGCTCTCATCGCTCGCCGTGACCTGGACCGCGTCGGAGATGCCCCGCACTTCAACCGGAGTGCTGCTGCGTTCTTCCTTCCCGTTCCCGAGCGCACCGTAGTAGTTGGCTCCCCAGCAGTCGACATGGCCGGTGGCCAACGCCGCGCACGAGTGGTCGCCCACCGCGACCTGGACCGCGTCCGACACTCCCTGCACTTCGACCGGCGTGCCAACGCCTTGTTCGTGGGGCCCATTTTCTTCGGTGCCGTCCCCGAGCTGCCCGTATCCGTTCCAGCCCCAACAATCGATATGGCCGCTGGAGCGCACCACACACGAGTCATCGCCGCCCGCCGCGACCTGGGCGGCTTCGGACACGCCCTGGACTTCGACCGGCGCGCCGCTGCTGAGGTTGGTGCCATCGCCCAGCTGCGCGTAGGCGTTCCAGCCCCAACAGTGCACGTGGCCACTCGCGCCCAACACGCACGAGTGATCGCCACCGCCGGCAAGGCCGACCGCACCGGCCGACGTGGCGGCGCTCGCACCCACAAAGCAAACGATCATGATCATGGCGCCAAGCACGCGTATGACCCGCGCCACACCACGAGACCCGCCGCGGCCCGCTTGCCAGCGGAGCTCACGCCCAACCGTCAGCATGGTCACAGGCCGCCCTATCGAGTAGACGCACATGCGCAGCCCCTCGCCCCTCGGCCCCTTCATATCTAGCAGCGTACCGATGAGTAGGAACGATAAGGCGGAGGAGGCATCTCGCGTAGCGAGCTTGAATAGCTAGGACAATCACGCTATTCTCGCTCGATGGTCGTCGCTACGATTACCGAAGCAAAGAACGGGCTCAGCGCGCTGATCGATCGAGTGCGCACCGGCGAGTCGGTGCTGATAATGGACCGTGGCACGCCAGTGGCACGGCTGGAGTCTGCGATCAGCGCGTCTCCCGACGCCGACGGAAGGATCGCCCGGCTGGAGCGCGCCGGGGCGGTCCAGGCTGCCAGCAAGCCACCCCAGATCGAGCTGCTGAGCACAAATCCGCCGAGTATGCGAGCTTCGGCAAGCGCCGTTGCGACCCTGATCGAGGAGAGGCACGAGGGCCGTTGAGGTTCTGGGACAGCTCGGCGATCGTGCCGCTGATCGTCACCGAGGCGAGTACCGATCGGTTGCTGGCGAGCGCTGCGCAGGATCCGGTGATGTGCGTATGGTGGGCGACGGAAGTCGAGTGCGTGTCTGCTTTGTCCAGGCTGGAGCGCGAAGGAGCGTTGTCGGATGGCGTGATCACGGTCGCACTTGAGCGCCTTGACCGTCTCGCCGAGAGCTGGAACGAGGTGCAGCCGACCGCGGCGCTACGAGCCGTCGCACGCCGGCTTCTGCGAGTACATCCGCTTCGCGGCGCCGACTCGCTGCAGCTTGCTGCCGCCGTCGTCGCCTCGGAGGGACTGGCGGCCTCGCTGAACATGGTGACCCTCGACGAGCGGCTTGCCAGCGCCGCGCGACGCGAGGGCTTCACCGTGCACGCCGCCTGAGTCCGCCGAGCAAGACGCGGTCAGATCCGGGTTCTCGAACGGAGGATAGGATCGAAGATGGCACTCGGTCGTGCGCGAGGCCTCATGCCCTGTCCGGTATTGGCCTCGCTGGCTGCGCCTGCGCAGTGCTCGACCGGGTGCCATCTAGGAGGCGTCTACCCGTGCTCGCCACGGTCTACGCGGGCCGTGTTAGTCAGAAACAGTGCGAAAACGCCCGTTAGCAGGGATTAACCGAATTCAAATGATCGGTGCTTGACGCAGACGCGAACTTCAAGTAGACATATGCTCGCCTCGGACAGGGCATCCGGCGTGGTGCGCCGGCTATTTCGCATATCGAAGGAGAACGTCATGCTTCGGGCTGGAATCTCGAGCGCGCGTCTGTGCGCGCTCGCGGCGGTTGTGTGCATGTTGGGCGTCGTCGTGGGCAACGCGGAGGCTGGCGGCGCTTCGCAGGCGACCGCCAGCCACGAGTCGGCGGGGGTGCGTCAGGAGCTCGCGCGAACCTCGCAGCGGTCCGGCCCGTTCGTGGGCGAGTCGACTCCCGCTGGAGCTCACTGGAAGCTGCCGGCGGACGCCAAGTTGATCGAAGCTGACACGACCGCGGATTCCTACACGTGGTCGCTGCCCAACGGACACCGTCTGACGCGCGTGTTCGCCAACCCCGTCAATCGGCGCGCCGCCGATGGCGGCTGGCAGCACATGAGCCCTGGGGAACTCGCCCAAGCACGCAGCCTCAGCACGAGCGACAGCCAGGCGCTTGCCGCCGATGCGGAACGCCCGATCGGGCAAAAGCCCGAAGCAGCATGCACGATCTCCAGCAGCGAACCGACGAAAGCGGCGTGCGGCGGCTCGGTGAGCGTTGGCCACACGTCTTCTCCGGCCAGCACCAAGCGCGGCCTGGTCAAGTTCACGCTGCCCTACGACAGCGAAGAACTGACGATCCTGAGCGCGCAACTCGAAATGGACGTCGGCACCACGACCGGCAAAGAAGCGCAGGCGATGGGCATCTACCGCGTGATCACGCCGTGGACGACGAGCGCCACTTGGAACACGAGCAACGGCGCCAGCAACTGGAAAACGGCCGGCGGCGACTTCGCCGCGAACGCCGAAGCCGCGATCAATCCGTCAGTCGGCGCCGCCAAAGGGTGGGTTTACTGGAACCCCACCGAAATGCTGCAGCGCTGGTTCAACGGCAAGGCGGCGCCAGTCGGACAGTCCGACGAAGACCTCGGCTTCCTCGTCAAGGACGTCAGCGAGAGCTCGGCGAGCAACATCGTCAGCTTCGACGACAGCGAATACGAAAACGAACCGAGCCTCTCCTACGAATCTGCCCCGCGCGGCGTGGGCGTCGGCTCGCAGTACACGCTGTTGAACACCGATCTGACGCCCACCTCGACGATGAGCGTGAACGTCGCCAGCGGCGATCTGATGCTGCGCAGCACGGATCTCGAGATTCCCGCGGTGGGGCTCAGCTTCTCGAGCGAACGCTACTTCAACAGCCTCAGCCCAGCCCCGTACGGGTACGGCGAATCGTGGGGCGACAGCAACTCCTCACACGTGCAGGTCGAGAGCGAAGGCTCGCTCGCCTACACGGACAGCACAGGCGGGGCGTTCGCGTTCCTGAAGTCCGGCGCGAACTACATCACGCCCGCCGGGATCGACGCCAACATGTGCGGCGAAGGCAGCGAAGCGCCGTGCCCGAAAGAACTGCCCAAAGGCACGAAGTACGAGCTGATCTTCGAGCCGAGTCAGGTGCACGTCGACTTCGGCCGCAAAGGGCCGGGCGGCGAAGGCTACTTCCCCGTCAGTGTCGAAGACCGCTACGGCAACGCGCTGAAAGCGAGCTACAGCTCCGGCCTTGAAGACCCCAGCAAATGGACCGACACCGAGGGTCGCAAAATCGAATACACGCAGACCGAACCGTACGAAGGCTACACCAAGATCACCGACGTGTCCGGCGAACGGTCGGTGAGCTTCAAATACGAAACGATCGAGGAGTGGAAGGAGCTCGTCAAAACCACGGACGCCGACGGCAAGAGCACCACCTACGGCTACGGTCCGGACATCGAAGCCAACCTCGTGCACAAGATCACCGATCCGGACGGCCACGTGACGCTGCTCGAATACGGTGAAGGCGGGCGCATCGCGAAGATCGTCCTTACGACCAACTACGAACACACGACGTGGACGAAGACCAGCTTTTCCTAGTACGTAGTGTGCAAAGCCCCCGATTTAGACAAAAAAACCTGG
>JASLHP010000363.1 GCA_030149625.1 Solirubrobacteraceae bacterium | reverse complement strand
CCGGCCGCGGCCAGCCGAGCTTCGACAAGCAGTACGTACGCGACTGGGCGAGCGCCAGCGGATGGGACCGCACGCCGCCCGCGCCCGCGATCCCCGACGACGTGGTTGCGGGCACCCGCGAACGCTACGTGGAGGCCTACGAGCGGATCACGGGCGAGCCCTTCTCGGCGTGGCTGCAGCGGACCGCGCCGCAGGACGGCGCGTGAGCGCGCACGCGGGTTGCACACCGCCGCGTGAGGGCGCGTGAGGGCGCGGGTCCTGATCCGGCCGAAGGCCGGCATCCTCGACCCGCAGGGCGTGGCCGTCGAGCGCGCGCTGCCGGCGCTCGGCTTCGACGGTGTCGAGAACGTTCGCATCGGGCGGCTGGTGGAGCTCGACGTGGACGACGCCGCCCAGCTGCAGCCGATGTGCGAGAAGCTGCTCGCGAACCCGCTGGTCGAGGACTACGAGATCGAGATCGTCGGTTGAAGTTCGGCGTCCTGCAGTTCCCCGGCTCCTGCGACGAGGTCGACGCGCTGGAGGCGGCGCGCATGGTCGGCGACGCGGAGCTGATCTGGCACCGCGACCGCGACCTCCAGGGGGCCGACGCGATCATCGTCCCCGGCGGCTTCTCCTACGGCGACTACCTGCGCGCCGGCGCGATCGCGCGGTTCTCGCCGGCGATGGAGTCGGTGATCGAGTTCGCGCGCGAAGGCGGCCCGGTGCTCGGCATCTGCAATGGCTTCCAGGTCCTGTGCGAGGCGCAGCTGCTGCCGGGTGCGCTGCTTCCGAACGTCAACCTGCGGTTCACCTCGCGCCAGGTTCGCCTCGAAGTGGTCCAGGGCGAGACGGCGTTCACGCGCGCGTGCCCGACGGGGCGCGAGCTGAGCATCCCGGCCAAGCACTCGTGGGGCCGCTACCACGCGGATGAGGAGACGTTGGCGGCTTTGGAGGGGGGAGGAGGGGTTGCGCTGCGCTACGCCCGCGGCGAGAACTTCAATGGATCGGTGAACGACATCGCGGGCGTGTGCAACGAGGCCGGCAACGTGATGGGGCTGATGCCGCATCCCGAGCACGCCGTGAGCGAGCTGACGGGCGGCTCGACCGACGGCCTGTGCATCTTCAGCTCCATGCGCCTGGCTGTCGAGGGGGTGGCGGCGTGAGCGCGCCGGCGGAGGCTGAAACGGAGGCGCTGCCGACGCTCGCGGACGCGCTCGCGCTCGGCCTGACCGAGAGCGAGTACGAGCTGATCTGCGTGAAGCAGGCCCGCCCCCCCAATCAAGTAGAGCTCGCCATGTACTCCTTGCTGTGGAGCGAGCACTGCGCCTACAAGCACTCCAAGAAGCTGCTGCGCACGCTGCCGACGGAGGGCGAGCACGTCGTGATGGGACCCGGTGAGAACGCGGGCGCCGTCGACGCCGGCTCGGGGCTCGTCTGCGCCTTCAAGGTCGAGTCGCACAACCATCCGAGCGCGGTCGAGCCCTTCCAGGGCGCCGCGACCGGAGTGGGCGGGATCCTGCGCGACATCTTCGCGATCGGCGCGCGCCCGGTGGCGGTGCTCGACTCGCTGCGCTTCGGCGAGCCGGCCCAGAGCGCGAGGGCCCGCTACCTGCTCGACGGCGCGGTCTCCGGCATCGGCCACTACGGCAACTCGATCGGGGTGCCCACCGTCGGCGGCGAGGTCTACTTCGAGGCACCCTACGAGCACAACTGCCTGGTCAACGCGATGGCGCTCGGGCTCGCCCCGCGCGAGCGGCTGGTGCGCAGCGCCGCGGCCGGCCCCGGCAACGTCGTCGTCCTCTTCGGCGCCTCGACCGGCCGCGACGGGATCGGCGGCGCTTCGGTCCTGGCATCGGCCGAGCTGGGTGAGGACGAGGACAAGCGCCCGACGGTCCAGGTCGGCGACCCCTTCGAGGAGAGCAAGCTGCTCGAGTGCTCGCTGGAGCTGCTCGAGCTCGAACTGATCGTCGCGCTTCAGGACCTCGGGGCCGCGGGTCTGACCTCCTCGGCGTCGGAGATGGCCGCCAAAGGCGAGGTCGGGATCGACATCGACATCGCAGCGGTGCCGTTGCGCGAGGCCGACATGGAGCCCTTCGAGGTGATGGTCTCCGAGTCCCAGGAGCGGATGCTCTGCGTCGTGGAGCCCCGGAACGTGGACGCCGTGCTGGCGGTCTGCGAGAAGTGGGAGGTGAACGGCGCCGCGATCGGCGCGGTCACCGACACGGGGCGGATGCGCGTGTTGCGAGACGGCGAGACGCTCGGCGACATGCCGGTTCGCGCGCTCGTCGACGACTGCCCTCTCTACGACCTGGCCCCGGCCAAGCCCGAGCAGCCGTTGTACGAGCCGCACCCCGCGGTGCTCCCTGGAGACTCCTCTGCACAGGACACGCTGCTGGCGCTGCTCGCCAGCCCGAACATCGCCTCCCGGCGACCGCTCTTCGAGCAGTACGACTCGATCGTCGGCTCGCGCACGATCCGTCGCCCCGAGCAGGCCGACGCCGCCGTTCTCGCGCTCCCCGACGGCAGCGCGCTGGCGGTGAGCATCGACGGCAACGGACGCCGCGTCGCGGCCGACCCGCGTCGCGGCACGATCGCCGCGGTGCTGGAGTGCGCAGCGAACCTCGCCTGCGTCGGCGCGGAGCCGCTCGGGACCACCAACAACCTCAACTTCGGCAACCCCGAGAAGCCGCACATCGCCTGGCAGCTGACTGAGTCGGTGGACGGCCTCGGCGAGGCCTGCCGCGCGCTGCGCGCGCCGATCGTCGGCGGCAACGTCTCGCTCTACAACGAGGGCGCCACCGGCCCGATCTACCCGACGCCGGTGATCGGCATGGTCGGGCGCCTGCCCGACGGCGGGCGCTCCGGGCGGCTGGGCTTCGTGAGCGCGGGCGACGCGATCGCGCTCGTGGGTCCGTTCGCGCCCTCGCAGGCGGCCTCCGAGCTGGCCAAGCTGCGCGGGCAGCAGCTCCCCGACGGCCTTCCCGAGATCGACCTCGCCGGAGCGGTCGAGGCGTTCGCGGCCGTGCGCGACGCCGTGCGCTCGGGCGCGCTCTCGAGCGCCCACGACGTGGCCGAGGGCGGCATCGCGGTCGCCCTCGCCGAATCGGCGCTCGCCGGGCGCCTCGGCGCGCAGGTCACCCTCGGCGAGGCTCACTGGGAGTCGCTCGGACCCGACGGCGGCGCCCCGGACCCGGGCTGGCCGGAGGGCTCCCCTGCCGCGGCGCTGTTCGGTGAGGGCTCGGGCGGGATCCTCGTCAGCGGCCCCGAGGCCGGAGTGCGCGCCCTGGCGGCGCGCACGCACGTGCGCCTGATCGGGCGGGTCGGCGGCGACCGGCTGCAGGTCGCGCTCGACGGGCACGACGTGATCGACGCGGCCGTCGAGGAGCTCGCCTCCGTCCACGCCGACGGGCTGGCGGTGTTCTTCGCATGAGCGCGGGACGTCCAGGCACAGAGCCGGTGTCCGAGCCGGGCTTGCTAGCGTTTGAGGAGATGCGTGATGGACCGCGCGACGAGTGCGGCGTGTTCGGCTTGTACGCGCCGGGACACGAGGTGGCCCGCCTGTCGTACTTCGCCCTGTACGCGCTCCAACACAGGGGCCAGGAGTCTGCGGGCATAGCCGCCGCCGACCGGGGCGGGCACATCATCACGCGCCGCGAGCTCGGCCTCGTCAGCCAGGTCTTCAGCGAGAACGACCTGCGCACGCTCGGCGGAGAGCTCGCGATCGGCCACGTCCGCTACTCGACCACCGGCTCCAACGCGTGGGAGAACTCGCAGCCGGTGCAGCGCTCGGAGGGCACCAACGGCTCGCGCCGCGAGGTCGCCCTGGCCCACAACGGGAACCTGATCAACGCGCGGGAGCTGCAGGAGGA
>JASLHP010000324.1 GCA_030149625.1 Solirubrobacteraceae bacterium | reverse complement strand
GTTCTGCGCGGATACGACCTCGACGGTGAGGACGCGGTGCACGCCGCGCGCATCGTGCGCGTCGCGCTGCACGGCTTCGTCTCGCTCGAGGCGGACGGCGGCTTCGCGATCGAGCTGTCGCTCGAGCAGACCTTCGAGCGGTTGCTCGCGACGCTCGATCGCGGGCTGCGCGGCCCCGCCCGGACGAGCGACGCGAGCACGCGCCGGGCGTGATCAGCTCGGCGCCGCCGCAGCGTTGCCGTCGGCGAGCTCGCACAGCCTCGCGACCGGGCGCCGCCTGCCGGGCAGCGCGAGCGCTCCCAGCGCGCCGGCGGCACATACGCCGGCGGCCACCACGCAGCCGGTGTGCAGACCGCTCATGAAGGCGCTCTGCACGGCGTCGAGCGCTGGTGCGCGCTCCGCGAGCGGGAAGTGGGTCACGACCGCGAGGCCGGCGCCAACCGAGCTCTTGGCGCTCGCCAGCGCGGGGCCCGCGAGCTTGGCCAGTGAGCTGTGCCCGAGGCTCGACGTGTACAGCGACGCGTAGACGCTGCCGATGATCGCCACGCCCAGCGTGCCGCCGGCCTCACGGGTGGCGTCGTTGACGGCCGAGCCGACGCCGGCCTTCGCGGGCGAGAGCACGCTCAGGATCGACTCGGTCGCGGGCGCGGTCGTCATGCCGAGGCCGGTGCCCATCATCAGCATCTGCGCGACGACGATCGTGTAGGAGGTCGCGATGCCGGCCTGCGAGATCCACATGAACGCGCCGCCGAACAGCAGCAGGCCGGTGCTCACGATCACGCGCGTACCGAGGCGCGTGGCGAGGCGCGCGCCGAGGACGGAGGCGACGCCGATGCTGAGCGCCACCGGCAGGATGCGCGCGCCGGTGGACAGCGTGCTGTAGCCGCGAATGAACTGGAAGTACTGCGTGATCAGGAAGATGAAGCCGAACAGCGCGAAGAAGGCGACGGTCACGGCGCCGCTGGCGGCGCTGAACGCGCGCTCGCCGAACAGGCTGACGTCGAGCATCGGGCGCGCGCGACGGCGCTCGATGCGCACGAACACGACGCCGGCGAGCAGCGCCACGGCGAAGCCGGCGATGCTGTCCGCCGAGCCCCAGCCGCGGCCCGGCGCTTCGATGATCGTGTACACGAGCGTGCCGATCGCGATCGTGGCGGTGACGAGGCCGGCCCAGTCGAGCGGCGCGGCGTTCGCCTCGCGCGACTCCGGCACGACGCGGTAGACGCCCGCGGCCGCGATCAGGCTGACGGGCACGAGCGCGACGAACACGCTCGGCCACGAGAACCGCGACAAGAGGAGCCCGCCCGTGACCGGGCCGACGGCGACGCCGAGACCGGTGACCGCGCCCCACGCGCCGACGGCCTTCGCGCGCTCGCCGCGCTCGCGGAACGTGTTGCTGATGACCGCGAGCGTCGTGGGGAAGATCAACGCCGCGAACGTGCCCATCACGAAGCGCGCGGCGATCAGCTGGCCCGGCGTCGAGCACAGCGCGGCGCCGCCGCTGGCGGCCGCGAAGCCGAGCAGTCCCGTCAGCAGCATCGGCCTGCGCCCGAAGCGGTCGCCGAGGCTTCCCGCGGACAGCACGAGCGCGGCGAACGCGAGGTTGTAGCCATCGACGATCCACTGCAGGTCGCGCGTGCCCGCGCCGAGCTGGCGTGTGAGCGACGGCAGCGCGACGTTGACGATCGTGGTGTCGACGTTGATCGCGAAGGCCGCGAGGCAGACCGCGGCGAGGATCAAGCCGCGACGTGATGCGGGGGGATTCATGGCTCGAGCTCCAGACGTGAGGAAGTTGACAGCATCAACATGGAAGCTTGGCAGATCTTGTGGCCGCTGTCAACATGGGTACGTGACGCCGGCCAAGACGAGCTACCACCACGGCAATCTCCGCACCGCGCTGATCGACGCCGGCATGCAGCTCGCGCGCGCCGGCGGCCCCGACGCGATCGTGTTGCGCGAGGTCTCGCGCCGCGCCGGCGTCTCGCACAACGCCGCCTACCGTCACTTCGCCGACCGCGACACGCTGCTGCAGGCGATCTGCGCGCGCTGCATGGGCTCGCTCGCGCGCCTGATGGAAGCGCGCATCGCCGAGGTCGGCGATGCGGCCGATGGGGCCGCGACAGGCGCGCTCGCGGCGGCGCGGCGCCGCCTCAGAGCGACAGGGTCCGCGTACGTGGAGTTCGCGCTGAGCGAGCCGGGCCTGTTCAAGACCGCCTTCGCGGTGCCGCCGCGTCTCGGCTACTTCGACGACGGGGAGGGCACGGGCGAGAGTGGACTCGGCCCGCTGGAGCTGCTCGGCGCCCAGCTCGACGCGCTCGTCGAGGCCGGCGGGCTGCCGGCCGCGCGCCGCGCGGATGCCGAGTTCGCGGCGTGGGCGGGGGTGCACGGGCTGTCGATGCTGATGATCTCCGGCCCGCTGCGCGAATTGCCCGAGAGCGAGCGCGAAGCGGCGCTCACGCGGCTGCTCGACACGATCGAACGCGGGCTGTAGGAGTTCGCCGCCGCGACGCTCCTCGCCCAGGCGGATGACCGGCCCGATCTAGCCGGTCATCCACCTGTACCACGACGAGTCGGGGGCTAGATCGCGGCCTCGACCAGCTTGGTGAACTCTTCCTGGCCTTTGACGTTCGGGTGATAGCTTTCAGACAGCGGCAGCGACTGTCCGTTGAGCCATTCTTCGGATGCACATACCTCGTGCGCTTCGAAGGCGCTCGTCGGGTTGACGAACGTGAATTTCATCGCTTCCGCTCGCGCCTTGATCACGGCGTCGAGTTTTTCCGCGGATTCATTCATTTTCTTCTCGTTGCCCGACGTCAGGAAGTTGACGTTGCACGTCGTGCCTTCTTTGGTGAACAGCTTCGGATACCCGAGCACGATCACCTGCGCCGCGGTCGCCTTGGCACGAATGTCTTTGTATGTGGTTTCGAGCTTCCCCGGCAGCGTTTTCGTGATGTATTCGTCGGCTTCGCCGATCGCGCTGCCGCACGTGAAGTAATACAGCGCACAGTTGATGATCACGTTGCTGAAGCCGGCGTCGTTGCCGCCGATCGTGATCGTCACGAGGCTCGTCGAGCTGCTCAGCTTGCTCAGCTGTTTTTCGTTGACTTCCGTCGTCTTGGCACCGCTGCACGCTTCGAAGTTCAGCGTGTAGCCCTTGGCCGTCGCGATCTTGGGACCGTACGCGTCCGGGCTGCGATCGCATTCGCCCGATTCTTCGTAGAACACACGGGTGCCCACGCCCGAGGAGTATGAGTCCCCAAGCGCGGCATACTGCGGTGCTGCCGATGCGGCCGCGGTCGGCACCAGCACGCCGACGCACACCATCGCAAGGCCGATCACTCGGCGCCAATTCCCCATTCTTCCTCCCTCTAGATCATGTATCCGCGCCGAGCGACGACCGTCCTCAGGCAACCGGCCTCGAACTCCCCGGACGCAGCCCGTACGCGCTGTCCGTTCAACCTATCCGCACGGCGCGAGTGAGGTCAATGGGTCAGAGACACTCGCGATCGCCACCGTGCGCGGGCGCCCGCGTGAGCCCACGCATGAGCCCGCGAGGGCGCCCGCGTGGGCTCACGCGTCGATCGCCACGTGGCCCGACTGCGCCGCGATGCGCTCGAGCCAGCCGCCGATCGCCGGGTAGCGGGAAAGCTCTAAACCGCCCTGGTCCGCCACGTGCGTGTAGGCGTAGAGCGCGATGTCGGCGATCGTGTAGCGCTCGGCGACGAAATAGTCGTGGCACGAGAGGTGGCGCTCCATCGCATCGAGCGCCGCGTAGCCGCCGGCGAGCTTGGCGGCGAGGTCTGTGTCGGTCGGCTTGCTGCGCGCGAACTCCGACCAGAAGCGCAGCACGGCGATGTTCGGCTCGTGGCTGTACTGCTCGAAGAACATCCACTGCAGCACCCGCGCGCGCTCGAACTCGTCCTCGGGCAGGTACTCGCTGCGCTGCGCGAACAGCCACAGGATCGCGTCGGACTCGCCGAGCGAGCGGCCATCGTCGAGGACCAGGGTCGGCACGCGCAGGCCGGGGTTGAGCTCGCCGAGCAGCTCCAGGCGCCCGGAGCGCTCGACGACGTCAACCTCGCGGCGCTCGTAGTCGAGGCCGAGATGCGCGAACAGCAGACGCACCTTGTAACAGTTGCCGGAGACCCGCGAGTCGTAGAGCAGCATCTCGGCAATGTAGCGGCGTGCGCGCGACGCCCGCGAGCGATCGCGCGGAAGGCACGGCGCGACCGGCTGAGCTCTCCCCGTCTGAGGAGTCGCCATCGATGCTCGGTGGCCCGATCGCTGTCCCGGTCGCATACGATCGACGCATGGCTATCGAACGGATGGATCATGTCGGCATCGTGGTCGACGACCTCGCGGCCGCGATCGAGTTCTTCTCCGCGCTCGGGCTCGTGCCGCGCGGAGAGGCGTCCGTCGGGGGTCGCTGGGTGGATCGCATCGTGGCGCTCGACGGCGTACGGGCGGACATCGCGATGATGCAGACCCCGGACGGCAACAGCCGAGTCGAGCTGGCCAAGTTCCACTCGCCGTCGTATCGGGGCGAGAACCGCCACGCGCCGGCGAACGCGCCGGGCATCCGCCACGTCGCATTTGCCGTCGACGACGTCGACGCCGCCATCGCCGCCCTGCGTGCCCACGGCGGTGAGCTCGTCGGCGAGCTGGAGCGCTACGAGGACAGCTACCGGCTCTGCTACGTCCGCGGCCCGGCCGGAATCATCGTCGAGCTGGCGGAACCGATCGGCTGACGGGTCGAGCTCCTGCGGGCGAGCGCCGACGGCTGAGGCTCGACGCGCTCGCTGTCCGCGGCGCGCTCGCCGATCTGACGGATCAGCATCACGGGCACGGGACTGTCGTGCAGGATGCGGTGTGACACCGACCCGAGCAGCGCTCGGTGCAGGCGGCTGTGACCGTGAGAGCCCATCACGATCAGGTCGTGTTCGCCCTTGCGCGCGACGCGCAGGATCGTCTCGGCGGGGTCGCCGCGCAACAGGTGGGTCGTGACGCTGATGTCGCCCGGAATCGAGCTCGCGGCGCGCCGCTGGCTGCTGGTGAAGCACTCGAGCAGATCGGGCGTGGCCGGCGCGCCCATCGCGCCCGGCTGATGCGGCATCGGCGCGACCGTCAGGAGCGTCACGCGTGCGTGCTGGTCGCGCGCCAGCCGCGTCGCGTGCTCGAGCGCGGCATCGGCGTCGGCGGATCCGTCGTGGGCGACGAGGATGTTGAGATAGCAGCTCACACGCGTACTACCTCCGGTGTCTTCGAGGAAGCTCGGACCGGAATGACCGTTCCGCCATCATCGTTCACTACGATAGCGGAATGCCAATTCCGCCTGGAGCAGTGGAGCCGTGCTGGTCCGATCTCAACGCCGACGACAAGCGCGCACGGCTGCTGGCGGCGGCGGGCAGCGTGTTCGCGCGCGAAGGACTGGCTGCGCCGATGCCGGCGATCGCCGCCGCCGTCGGTGCGGGCGTCGGCAGCGTCTATCGCCAGTTCCCGTCGAAGACGGACCTGCTCGCGGCGCTCGTCGTCGAGCGCCTGAACGAAGCCGAGGAGGGCGCCGACGCCGCGCTGGCCAGCGCCATGGGACCGTGGGCGGCGCTCACCGGGCTGCTGTGGATGCTCGCCGAGCGCCAGGCCGCCGACGATGTGCTGGGCGCGGCGATGGCGACGGTCTCAGAGCATGCCGCCGTACAGGACGCGCTTGCGAGCACGACCGAGGCACTCGAGCGACTGCTGGCGGCCGCGCGTGCGGAGGGGCGCCTGCGCGCGGACGCGACGACACTCGACTTGAGGCTGCTGTTCGCGGCCACTCGCGCGGCGGCGCAGCTGCGGCCAGACGCGTGGCGGCGGATGCTCGCGCTGGGAATCGACGCCCTGCGGGCGGACACCGGCCGATGCGTACCGCGCTAGGCGGACACGGGCCGATGCGTACCGCGCTAGGCGGACACGGGCCGATGCGTACCGCGCTAGGCGGACGCATCCCCCTACTATCGCTGCGATGAGCGATCGAGGCATGAGCGAGCGGGCCGCTGCGACGAACGAGGAGGATGCGCCGCCGCTGCTCTACGACAGCGATCGCGGCGTCGCGACGCTCACGCTCAACCGCCCCGAGCGCCTCAACGCGGTGACTCCCGCGATGATCGAGCGGCTCGACCAGGCGCTGGCGCGCGCGCAGGCCGACGAGCAGGTGCGAGTGATCCGCTTGCGCGGCGCCGGCCGGGCGTTCTGCGCCGGCTATGACCTCGATTGGGCGAGCGAGCAGATGAACGCGATCGACGCGCGCGGGCCGTGGGATCCGATCGAGGACTACCGCAACATGTCGCGCTTCGTCGACAGCTACATGGCGCTGTGGCGCTCGCCCAAGCCGGTTGTCGCGCAGGTGCACGGCGTGTGCATCGGCGGCGGCTCGGACCTCGCGCTCTGCTCGGATCTGATCGTGTGCGCCGACGATTGCCGCATCGGCTACCCGCCGGCGCGCGTGTGGGGCTCGCCGACGACCGCGATGTGGTTCTACCGGCTCGGGCTCGAGCGGGCCAAGCGGCTGCTGCTCACGGGCGACCCGATGGATGGCCCGACGGCGGTGGACTGGGGCTTTGCCTCGGCGTCGCACCCGGTGGCGGAGCTCGACCGCGCGGCCGAAGCGCTGTGCCGGCGCATGGCGCTGATCCCCTCCAATCAGCTGCACATGATGAAGCTGCTGGTCAACAGCGCGGTCGAGCAGATGGGGCTGTCGGGCACGCAGACGCTCGGCACGCTGCTCGACGGGTCCGCACGCCACACGCCCGAGGGCACGGGCTTTTCGGCTGGCGCCGCCCGCGATCTGATGGGGACGATCGCGGCGCGCGATCGGGCGTTCGCCGACTACGCCTTCGGCGAGCGCACGGTGGCGAGCTCGCTGCTCGACTGCTCGCCAGCGCAGGCACCGACCGACTGGCTGGCGGACGACGTGGACCGCGGCGAGGGCGCAGGCGAGGGCTGACGGTGCGCGTGCGCGTCGCCGATGCGGGCCGCGACGCGGCGGCGTGCGCGGCGATCTACGCGCCGTACGTGACCGGCTCGTGCATCTCCTTCGAGGATCGCGCGCCCAGCGCGCACGAGATGCGCCGCCGGATCGAGTCCGCGCACGTATGGCTGATCGCGGAGGACGAGGAGCGTCCGATCGGCTATGCGTACGGGTCGACGCACCGCGAGCGAGCCGCATACCGCTGGGCGGCGGACGCCGCCATTTACATCGATGCCGGCTGCCATCGTGCGGGCGTCGGGCGCGCTCTTTACACGCGCCTGTTCGAGCGCCTCAAGGATGCCGGGGTGTGGACCGTGTGCGCCGGCATCACCGAGCCAAACCCGGCCAGCGTCGGCCTTCACCGCGCGCTGGGGTTCGTGCCCGTAGGCACCTATCGGCGGATCGGCTGGAAGCAGGGCGCGTGGCGCGACGTGGGCTGGTGGCAGCTGGACCTGCGCCCCGGCGAGCCGGGTCCGCCGGCAGAGGTGCGCTCCTAGTCGGAGACGAGCGTCCCGCCCCAAGCGGCGGGATCGACGTCGGCGAGCGTCTCGGAGAACGTCCACAGGTGTCCGGCCAGATCCTCGGCCGTGTACTGACGCTCGCCATAGGGAAAGTCCTGGGGCTCCTCGACGATTCGCGCGCCGTGCGCGCGCGCTTGCTCGCAATGGGACTTCGCGTCCCACACGCGGACCATCACCGAGTGCGTGACCTCGCCCGGCCGCAGTGGCCGGCGCGCGCCGCGCACGTCGCCGACGATCACCGCGCCATCGCCATAGGTGAGCTGCGAACGGTGGTCCTCGCCGATCTGCAGGCGCTCGGCGAAGCCGAACGCCGCGCTCAGCCAGGCGACCGCTGCGCGCACGTCCGTGTAGGTGAGGACGGGGATGACGGTCGCGGACGGGATCGAGCGGTTCGGCTTCACGGAGCGGCAGTTTAATTGCGCTGCCGCCGACATGCAGCACAGGGCGACGTGGAGGATCGGCATAGCGCACGAATCCCGACTGCTCACCATTTCGCGTAGATTCTCTTCACGATGTGGTCGGCGGTCGAGCTGCGCGAGATACGCACGTTCCTTGTGCTCAGCGAAGAGCTGCATTTCGGTCGCGCCGCCGAACGGCTCGAGCTGACCCCGTCGCGGATCAGCCAGATCATGCGCACGTTCGAGACTCGGCTCGGCGGTCGCCTGTTCGACCGCACCAGCCGCCGCGTGGCTCTGACGCCGCTCGGCGAGCAGCTGCTGCGCCGCGTCGGGCCGATCTGCGAGCAGCTGGAGAGCGCGCTCAAGGACACCTACGAGACCGCGTCGGGCGTGGCCGGGACGCTGCGGCTCGGCATGTACACGCCCGTCAACGGTGGGCCCCGGATGCCCGAGATCGTCAAGATCTTCGAAGCGCGCCATCCCGGCTGTCGTGTGCTGGTCACCGACACGGGCTTCGCGCGCGACCAGCTCGACTGGCTGCGCAAGGACGAGCTCGACGTGCTCGCGATGCGCCTGCCGATCGATGAGCCGGACGTCACGATCGGCCCGGTCCTCTCCAGCGAGGAGCGCGTCGTCGCGCTCGCGTCAGACCATCCGCTCGCGAAGCGCAAGTCCTTGGGCGTCGACGACCTTGCCGACTATGCGGTCGCCGACGTGCGCACGCTGCCGCGCAAGATGGTCGACGCTTTCATCCCGCCACGCACGTCCTCGGGCAAACGTCTGCGCCGCATCAAAATCCGCACGATGGGCGAGTCGATCATGCGCGTGGCGCTCGGCGAGACGGTCCACCCGACGGTCGGATCGCTGCTCGACCACTCGGCCCACCCCGGCGTCGTGTCCGTGCCGATGAGCAACATGCCCGCCTCGAAAACGGCGCTCGTCTGGCTGACCGCCAAGCGCTCGGCGAAGATCGAGGCGTTTGCGCGTGCGGCGAGCGACGTGCTCGGCGGCGACTAGAGGATGCCGATGCGGTCCGGCGGCCAGTAGGTCGCAAACGCCTGACCGACGATCCAGCTGGTGGGCACCGGTCCCCAGAAACGGCTGTCGTCGGAGTCGCCGCGATTGTCGCCCATCATGAACAGTGGCCCGCCGGGATCCTGATCGGCGTCGTGAAGTCGCACTCGTTGCTGGAGCCGCACGCTCTGATGTAGGGATCGTGCTCGCGCACGAAGCGACTCGTGCCGGCGGCCTCGCGGTAGACGTGGCCTTCCTTGATGTAGATCTCATCGCCCGGGCCGGCGACGATCCGCTTGATGAAGTTGACGCTCGCCTCCTTCGCAAGCGACGCGTCGCACGCCGCGCCGCCGAGGCTGACGGTGTGCGCCACCGGCCCGCACAGCTGCTGTTCGGCGCCCTGTGGCGGGTGGAACACGGCGATCTCGCCCACGTGCGGGTCGCCGAAGTCCATGCCGACGCGGTTGACGAGCACGCGCTGGCCGATCGCGAGCGTCGGCTCCATCGAGCCGCTCGGGATGCGATAGGGCTTGACCACGAGTGCCTGGATGCCCAACGCCAGCCCGACGGCGATCGCGAGGATCACGACAAGCTCGCCGATCGAGCCCAGCCGCGAGCGACGCGTCATGGCCGCGTTTCCCCAGGCGCGGGAGCCGTGACCGTCTGCGTCAGGGATTCCGACAGCTGCGGTTCGGGGCCAAGCGGCGGCCCAACCTGCACGACGCCCACGGCGGTGCCCGTAAGCCCGAGCGCGACGCTCGCGAGGATCGCGCGGCCGCCATGGAGCGATCCTCGCCACCGCGCGCCCGAGCGGCCCGGCCCACGAGCGCTCCGCGCGGCTGGCGCGGACGATCCGGCGGGACGGTGCCGCGGCGCATCCTGCTCGGCCGAGGCGTGCTCGCGGTGCGCGGCGTCGATCAGCGAGCTCCTCAGCTCGGACAGGTATGTCATCGCTGCTCCAGTCTGCGCCTGAGGCTGCGAAGGCCGCGGCTGACGCGCTGACGCACGACGCTCTGCGAGCAGCGCAGGCTGGCCGCGAGCTCGTCGTAGCTGCGCTCCTGCAGCACGCGCCCCTTCACGGCGACGCGCTGGTCCTCGGGCAGGTCCTCGAGCAGCCGCAACGTGCCAGCGGGTCTGGCGCCGAGCTCGTCGATCAGCTCGAGTGCTTCGTCGGTCAAGCTCACCGGCTCGAGCCCAAGGCGCCGCCGCGCGCGATCCTCGACGCGTCCGCGCTGCCAGGTGTCGGCGAGCTCGTGTCGAGCGATCCCGAACAGCCACGCGCGGGCCGAGCCCAGGTCGGCCCGAAACAGGCGCGCCGAGGAGAGCGCCGCGGCGAAGACCTCAGCGGTGAGGTCCGCGGCGAGCTCCGCGCGGCCGGTCGCGCGCATGAAGAATGCGAGCACTTCCTCCTCGAAGCGGTCGTAGAAGGCGCCGAACGCGTCCGGATCGGCGACGGTCAGCTCGAGCAGCTCGCCATCACTGAGCGTCGAGTAGCGCGCGATCGTCATCGACTACATATTCCGCCGACGCTCGATCTTGTGACGAGGCGCGGGCGCGATCGTCGAGCAGCGCTCGAGCAATCGCCATCGCCACCTCGGCGCGCTCGCGCAGCGACGAGCCGAGCACGTACTCCTCCGGCGAGTGCGCGTGGCCGCCGCGAGGGCCGAGGCCATCGATCGTGAGCGGGATCGAGCTCGCGAAGTGGCTCGCGTCGCTGGCTCCGCCGCGGGCTACGCCGGCGATCTCGCGACCCAGGCGCGCGCTGGCCGCTGCGAGCAGCGCGTCCGTCGCCGCCCGTGCGTCCATCCCCGGCCAACTGCGGATCAGCTCGACCTCCACGCTCGCCGCCCGCGCCGAGCGCGAGACGGTCTCGATCACCTCGTCGAAGGACGCCTCGCTGCGCGCGCGCACGTCGATCATCAGCTCCCCGCTCGCGGGGACCACGTTGACCGCGTCTCCCGCGCGGATCCTGGTCGGCACGACGCTCAGCGCGTCCGGCGCGCTCGGACGGTGCACGGCCGCGGCGGCGCCGGCGGCCTCGACGAGCGCCATGAGCGCGTTGGCGCCGGCATCGGGATTCGAGCCGGCATGGGCCGCGCGTCCGCGGCCGCGGACGCGGAGCGTCCCGGCGGCCTTGCGCTGTACGACTACGCCCTCCTGTCCGGTGGCCGTGAGCTCGCCCGCCTCGAAGCACAGGCACGCGTCATATCCGGGGAAGCGCTCCACGTGGGCGAAGCGCTCCCGCCGCCACTCCTCGTCGACCACCAGCAGCACGGCCAGCTCGGCGAACGACTCTGGGCTCTCGGCCAGCCAACGGGCAAGGCCGAGCGCGAGCGCGACGCCTCCCTTCATGTCCACCGCGCCGGAACCCAGCCACCTGTCGCCTTCGCGCCGCAGCGACCGGTGCTCGGCGTGTGCGACGACCGTGTCGAGATGACCCAGCAGCAGCACACGGCGCCGACCGCTGCCGTCGATGCGGGCGAGCAGGTCGGGGGCGTGTCCCGGCGAGGAGCACGGCACCCACTCGTGTGCGGCGTCGCCGGGCAGCCGCTCGGCGCAGAGCTCGAGCGCCGCCTGCGCGCCCGCCACGTCTCCCGACGGGCTGGAGATGGCGACCAGTGCCTCTAGGTCGGCCTCGGCGTCCGCGGCCATCGCCGCCGCGGCCGTTCGCGTCGAGGTGCTCATCCATCGAGGTTAGCGCCGCGCGCGCCGCCTGTGCGATAAACCGACACGCGACTTCGGTGGCTGTCGGCCGGCAAGGCGAGCGGGAAGGGGAATATGGCGAAGTACGTCGGGGCGATCGACCAGGGGACGACGAGCACGCGCTTCATCCTGTTCGACAGGGATGGCAGGATCGTCGCGCTCGACCAGCGCGAGCACGAGCAGATCAACCCGAAGGCGGGATGGGTGGAGCACGACGCCGCGGAGATCTGGCTGCGCACGCGCGAGGTGATCGGCGGCGCGCTCGCGAAAGCCGATGCGCAGGCCGGCGACGTCGCGGCGATCGGCATCACCAACCAGCGCGAGAGCACCGTCGTGTGGGACCGCGAGAGCGGCGAGCCGATCCACAACGCGCTCGTGTGGCAGGACACGCGCACCGACCGGCTCGTGCGCGAGCTCGCGGGCGATGCTGGTTCGGACCGCCTGCGCGAGCGGGTGGGGCTGCCACTGTCAACGTACTTCTCGGGTCCGAAGCTGGCGTGGCTGCTGGAGCACGTCGCGGGTGCGCGCGAGCGCGCGCAGCGGGGCGAGCTCGCGTTCGGCACGATGGACACGTGGGTGCTGTGGAATCTCACCGGCGGGCCCAAGGCCGGTGTGCACGCGACAGACGTGACCAACGCCAGTCGCACGATGCTGATGGACTTGGAGAGTCTCGACTGGCACGAGCCGAGCCTCGAGCTGATGGGCATCCCGCGCGCGATGCTGCCCGAGATCCGCTCCTCGAGCGAGACATACGGGGAGGCTTCCGGCACGGCGGTCGGCGGGCGGCCGCTTGCGGGCATCCTCGGCGACCAGCAGGCGGCGCTGTTCGGGCAGACGTGCTTCGAGCGTGGCGAGGCCAAGAACACCTATGGCACGGGCTCGTTCCTGCTGCTCAACACCGGCGAGGAGATAGCGCGCTCGCCGACGCTGCTGACGACGCTCGGCTACAAGCTCGGTGACGAGGCGCCGCGGTATGCGCTGGAGGGCTCGATCGCGGTTACGGGGGCGCTGATCCAGTGGCTGCGCGACCGCCTGCGGCTGATCGACAGCGCCGCGGAGGTGGAGGAGCTGGCGCGCACCGTCGAGGACAACGGCGGCGTGTACTTCGTGCCCGCCTTCTCGGGCTTGTTCGCGCCTTACTGGCGCGATGACGCACGCGGCGTGATCGTGGGCCTGACCGCCTACGCCAACCGTGGGCACATCGCGCGCGCGGCGCTCGAGGCGACCGCGTGGCAGAGCCGCGAGGTGCTCGACGCCGCCAACGCCGTGGCCGATGTCCCCTTCAACGAGCTGAAGGTGGACGGCGGCATGACCGCCAACGAGCTGCTGATGCAGTTCCAGGCCGACGTACTGGGAGTGCCCGTGGTGCGTCCGGCGGTCACGGAGACGACGGCGCTCGGCGCCGCGTTCGCCGCCGGCCTCGCGGTCGGCTTCTGGTCAGACAGGGACGAGCTGCGCGAACGCTGGTCTGAGGACAAGCGCTGGCATCCGAAGATGGACGCGGCCGCGCGCGAGCGCGAGTACGGGCGCTGGAAGAAGGCGGTGACGCGCGCCTTCGACTGGGTCGAGTAGCTGTCGCTGGGTCCAGCGGCGGCGCTGGGTCGAGTAGCTGTCGCTGGGTCGAGTAGCGGCGCTGGGTCGAGTGGCTGTCGCTGGGTCGAGTA
>JASLHP010000316.1 GCA_030149625.1 Solirubrobacteraceae bacterium | reverse complement strand
CGATCTCGACGTCGCTCGCGGTGACGGTGTCCAGCGGCTTCTTCTTCGCGCCCATGATCGCCTTCAGCGACGGGTAGCGCGGCTCGTTGATCGCGTCGCCGACGGAGATCACGGCCGGCAGCTTGATCTGCACGGTGTCATAGCCGTACTCGGCTTGGCGCTCGCAGCGCAGCGCGTCCGAATCCACGTCCATCTTGATCACCTGCGTCAAGGACGGCATGCCGAGGTGCTCGGCCACGACCGCGCCGATCGTGTAGCACTCGCCGTCGTCTGACTGCTGCCCGAGCAGCACCAGGTCGGGGCTCTCGCGCTGCAGCGTCTTCGCCAGCGCGTAGCCGGTCGCCGCCACGTCGGAGCCGGCGACCGTGGGGTCTGAGAGGTGGACCGAGCGGTCGGCGCCGAGCGAGACCGCCTTGTGCAAGGCGCGCACCGCGCTGTCGGGGCCCATCGTCACGGCCACGATCTCCTCGACGGGGACCGCGCCACCCTCCTTGATCTGCATCGCCGCCTCGATGGCGTGCGTGTCATACGGGTTGAGGTTCTTCTCGCCGCTGCGGTCCATGCGCCCCGTCGAGGGGTCGATCCTCTTCTCGACGGCGGCGTCCGGAACCTCCTTCACGAGGACGCATATCTTCATTCTCAGGCAACTCCTTGGGGTATTAGTGGGCCCAATGCTACTCGCTCACGCGGTTGACTGACGAGTCAATCGATTCAGCGTGGGACGACGGCGCCACGGATGAAATCGACGATCGCCTGAGTCGGAGCGCCGGGCGTGAACACCTCGGCGACGCCCAGGCGCTTGAGCTCGGGGATGTCTTCGGCCGGAATCGTGCCGCCGACGGTGATCACCACGTCCTCGACGCCCTGCTCGCGCAGCAGCTCGACGACGCGCGGCACGAGCGTCATGTGCGCGCCGGACAGGATCGACAAGCCGACGGCGTCGGCGTCCTCCTGAATCACCGTCTCGACGATCTGTTCGGGCGTCTGATGCAGACCCGTGTAGATCACCTCCATGCCCGCGTCGCGCAGCGCCCGCGCGATGATCTTGGCACCGCGGTCATGGCCGTCCAAGCCGGGCTTGGCGACGACGACGCGGATCTTGCTCTGGAGCTGCGGCGAGGACATGCAGACGGCAGATTATGCCCGCGAGCCGCTTCGCGCTCCCACGCGCTCCCTCGCGAGGCTTCCGAGACCGCCGATCGCGGCCGCCGCGCCCAGCGCCGCGGCGACCTTCAGCCAGCGGCCGAGCCGGTCCAGCTCGATCACCTCCCAGCCCTCCTCGAGCGCGATCCGCCTGAGCTCGGCGTCGGGATTGACGACGACCGCGTGGCGCACGGCGCGCAACATCGGCAGGTCGGACTCGGAGTCGGAGTACGCGTAGGAGGCGTTCAGGTCGATGCGGTCTCGCTCGGCGACCTCGCGCATCGAGAGTACCTTGCCCTCGCGGTAGTTGAACGGCCCCGCCGGCCTGCCGGTGTAGTGGCCGTCGACGATCTCCGAGCGCGAGCCGAGCCCGCCGTCGAAGTAGAGCACGCGCGCCAGCAGGTCCGCCATCTCCTGCGAGGCCGCCGTCAGGATGTAGATCGGCAGACCGGCGTCCTGGTGGGCGTACGCGCGCGCGAGCATCTGCGGGTAAAGACGCGGCAGCACGCCCGAGAGGACACGCGGCGTGAGTCGCTCGAGGTCGCGCACGCGCACACCCGCGATCATCTCTCCCACGCGCTTGCGCACGTCATCGGCGCGGTCGTCGGTCGAGCCGCGCAGGCGGAAGCGCACGTTTTCGTAGACGTCGCGGGCGAGCCGCCCGCGCGAGATCATCCCCGTCTCATAAGCCGCCCGCGCGAAGAACACGCCCGAGGAGCCGGCCATCAGCGTCTTGTCGAGGTCGAAGAACGCGGCGCCGCGCGGCTGGCCGTTCGGCGATCCGCCGGTCACGCTAGCTGCGACGGTCGTGAGTCGAGCCAGACACGTCTCAGACCTTCAGGATCACCGCGTCGCCCTGACCCCCGCCGGAGCAGATGGCGGCGCAGCCATAGCCGCCGCCGCGGCGGCGCAGCTCGTGGACGAGGGCACCGAGGATCCGCGCGCCGGAGGCCCCGATCGGGTGTCCGAGCGCGACGGCGCCGCCGTTGACGTTGACCCGATCCTCGTCGATGCCGAGCATGCGGATCGAGTTGAGCGTGACCGACGCGAACGCCTCGTTGATCTCCCACAGGTCGATGTCGCCCGGCTGCAGCCCCGCCTTGTCGAGTGCCTTCTTGGCGGCGTTGGCGGGCGTGGTGGCGAGGTAGGCAAACTCGTTGGCGCTCTGCGCGTGGGCGACGATCTCGGCCAGCGCCTCCTTGCCGTTGGCCTGCGCCCACTCGTCTGAGGAGAGCACGAGCGCGCCACCGCCGTCGTTGACCCCGGGGGAGTTGCCGGCCGTGTGCGAGCCCTCCTTTCCGACGAGGCCGGGCAGCGCGGCGAGTCGCTCGTGCGAGGTGTCGCGGCGCGGGCCCTCGTCCACCTCCACGACCGTGTCGCCCTTCTTTCCCTTGACGGTCACGGACACGATCTCCTCGGACATGCGGCCCTCGTCGGTGGCCTTCAGCGCGAGCTCGTGTGAGCGCAGCGCCCAGCGATCGAGATCGGCGCGCGTCATCTCGAGCTCGTCGCCCACCTCCGTCGCCTCGACGAACATCTGCTTGCCCGAGAACGGGTTCGTGAGCCCGTCGTGAACCATCGCGTCGAGCATCTTCGCGTCGCCCATGCGGTAGCCGAAGCGCGCCTGCGGGAGCAGGTAGGGCGCCTTGGACATCGACTCCATGCCACCGCCGACGCCGACGCTCATGTCGCCGGCGCGGATCGCCTGGTCGAGGATCACCGAAGCTCGCAGGCCCGAGGCGCAGACCTTGTTGATCGTCTCGGAGGAGACCTCCTTGGGAATGCCGGACTTGATCTGCGCTTGGCGCGAGGGGATCTGCCCCTGCCCGGCCTGCAGCACTTGACCCATCACGACGTGCTCTACCTGCTCGGGCTCGACGCCGGCGCGCTCCAGAGCGGCGCCGATGGCCAGACCGCCAAGCTCGGTGGCGTCGAGCGAGGACAGGCTGCCGCCCATCTTGCCGATGGGGGTGCGAGCGCTGCCGAGGATCACTGTCTTGGGCATGGAAGCGGGCTTCTCCTGTAGGTCGCGTGGTTGGGGCGGAGAGCCAGAATGGTAGTGGACGAACCCTCGATTTCCGCGGCGCGCCAGCCCGGCCGGCTTGCCGCACAGCGAGGTAAAGCAGCGATTACGTCAACACGACGAATCGTTCACGAGCTGGATATCGTGCGAGCGCATGCAGATAACCGCCACAGCCCAAGCAGCCGCCGCGACCGACGCCGACACGATCGCGGTCGGCATCTTCGACGACGACGGTCCCCCGCCGGGCTCGCCCGCGCAGCTCGGCGAGCTGCTCGACTCCGGCGAGGCGCGACGCGCGTTCAAGTCGCTCGCGCTGACCCACGCGGTCGGCAAGCGGTGGCTGCTCGTGGGGCTGGGAGCGCGCGCGGACTTCACAGCCGAGCGCGCCCGGGTCGCGGCCGCTCTCGCGGGCGCGCGCGCCCGCGAGATCTCGACGCGCGCGCTCTGTTGGCAGGCGCCGGGCGAGCTGCCGCGGACGTCCGCCGCGGCGAGCGCCGCGGCGCTCGTGCAGGGCACGGTCCTCAGCGACTACCGCTTCGAGCTGCACAAGTCCAGCGCCGCCGACGCCGGCTCCGGCGAGGACGCCCCGCCCAAGCAGCTCGAGCGCCTGATCGTCTCCAGCCCGGACGGGCTCGAGGCGGCGGTCTCCGAGGCGGCGGTGCTGAGCGAGGCCGTCAACCGCGCCCGCGACCTGCAGAACCGACCCGGCAACGACCTCACGCCGACCGCGCTAGGCGAGTACGCCAAGGAGCTCGAGCGCCAGCTCGACGCGGTCTCGGTGCAGGTCGAGGGGCGCGGCGCGATCGTCGCGCGCGGCATGGGTGCGTTCGCGGCGGTCGCGCAGGGCTCGGAGCAGGAGCCGGCGCTGATCACGATCAGATATGACGGCGCCGGCGCATCCGACGGCCCGACTCTCGGCATCGTCGGCAAGGCCGTGACGTTCGACAGCGGCGGCATCTCGCTGAAGCCCGGCGCGAAGATGGCCGAGATGAAGTTCGACATGTCCGGCGGCGCCGCGGCGATCGAGGCGGTCGCGGCGATCGCGCGCCTGAAGCTGCCGCTGAAGCTAGTGGCGGTCGTCGGCGCCACCGAGAACCTGCCGAGCGGGCGCTCGATCAAGCCGGGCGACATCGTCGTGGCGTCGAACGGCAAAACGATCGAGGTCAACAACACCGACGCCGAGGGCCGGCTCGTGCTGGCCGACTGCCTCTGCCACGCGGTCGCAGAAGGCGCCGAGCGGATCGTCGATCTGGCGACGCTGACGGGTGCCGTGATCGTCGCGCTCGGGTCCACGTACGCCGGGCTGATGAGCAACGACGACGAGCTCGCCGAGCGGATCGCGGCCGCTGGCGAGAGCACCGGCGAGATCGTTTGGCGGCTGCCGCTTCACGAGGAGTACGACGAGCTGATCAAGGGACAGTACGGCGACCTCGACAACGCCCCCGAAGCGCGCAAGGCCGGCACGATCGTGGGCGGCGCGTTCCTGTCGAACTTCGTCGGCGACACGCCGTGGGCGCACCTGGACATCGCCGGATCGGCGTGGGACTTGGACCGCCCGTACGTCGGCAAGGGCGCGTCCGGCTACGGCGTGCGCCTCCTCGTCGAGCTCGCCAAGTCCTACTGCGCGTAGAACGGGCTCACAGAGCGACAGGCTCTCAACGCCTGCCCCTGCGCGCGAACGGCGCTTGCAGGTCGCTCTGCGAGAACGGGCCGGCGCTCGTGTCCAGCCCGACGGCGCTGCGATACACGAACACCCGGAAGATCTGGTCCATGGCCGACTGCACCGCGATCGCGCCGAACAGGCCGGCGCCGCCGAGCACGGTCAGTGCCACCCCCGTCGCGCCGGCGCTCGTCACGCCGGCGAACAGCAGCACGATGAACGGCAGGTACAGGAACACGCTCGCGACGCTGATGCCGACGATCCCGCCGAGCTGCACGCCCCACCGCTGCCGGAAGATCCGCGCGGAACGACGCAGGACCTCGACTGGCCCCAAGCTCTCGTACGCGAGCACAGGAACCGCGAGCATCGTCGCGAGCGTCCACGAGAGATCGGCGATCGCGGCCACGATCCTGCCGCCCAGCGGCACGTAGCGCTCGATCAAGCGCAGCGCCGCTCCGACGGTGCAGACCATCAGCGTCCATGCCGCGATGATCCCGATCCGCTCCCGGGCGGCGGTCCAGCCGTCGCGAGTCGTCGTCGGCTCGCCGTCGAGACGGCCGGCGAGCACCGCCGCCAACGCCACGCCGCAGTACAGCGACACGAACGTGATCGGGTAGCCGGCGATCAGGCTCGCGACGAAGATCACGTCCCTCGTGTCCCGCGATCCGCCGCCGTGCGAGATCGAGAGCGCGAACGACAGCGCACCCAGGAGCAGCGTCAGCGCCATCGCCACAGCGGGGAAGACGAGCAGCTCGGGGTCCTCGCGCAGCACGCTGAAGCTCGCCTGCAGCAACCGCCAGCTGCGGGGGCCGCGAGCTGCTCGTCTTCCCCGCTGTGGCGATGGCGCTGACGCTGCTCCTGGGTGCGCTGTCGTTCGCGCTCTCGATCTCGCACGGCGGC
>JASLHP010000206.1 GCA_030149625.1 Solirubrobacteraceae bacterium | reverse complement strand
CACGTTCCAAAGACCGCGCGAGCTCCTCAGCCGGCGTCGACGCTTTCCGATGACCGGGACCCGTCGCATGCCCCGCAACGGCCACGGCCCGAGCCTCATCTTCGCGATCGTCGTGGCAGGTGCGGTCCTGCTTGCGCCCTCAGCGGCGTTCGCGTCGGCGGCGCCGGGCTGGCGGTTCGAATCGGTCGTCGCCCCGACGAACTTCTCCGAAGCCGAAACACCGACCTGCATCAAAACAGACTCCCCCGAACGGGATTGTCCGAGCTACCAGCTCGCCGCGACCAACGCTGGCAGCGAACCAACCGACGGCACGCCGATCACGCTCACCGACACGCTCCCGGCTGGGCTGAAAGTACGGGAAGTTCAGTTCCTCACCGGTCAGGGCAATACGGAGGCGGACCACGCGAACGAAGACTGCGTTGGTGGCGCAAATCCGAAACCGTCGCAGCCGCTTCAGTGCACGTTCACCGGCGTGCTGTCGCCAGATGAAATGCTGCGCATGTACGTGTTCGTCACGGTCAAGGAAGAAACGACCGGGACGCTCACCAACCGCGGCACGATCAGCGGTGGCGGTGCGCCCGAAGCCTCCACCGAAGCCACCAACGAAGTGTCCAGCGCTGTTCCCTCACTCGGCGTCGCGAGCTTCGGCTTCTCCAAAGCGGGGCCCGCCGGCACCGAAGAAAGTCAGGCTGGAGCGCACCCGTATGAGCTCGTGACGAGCATCAACCTCCATACGGAGTACCGAGAAGGCGATTTTCTCGAGCCCGAAATCACGAGCCCGGAAGACATCAAGGACATCGTCGTCAACCTGCCGCTCGGGTTCGTCGGCAGCACGCTGGCCGCGCCCGAGTGCACGCTCGCACAGCTGTCCTCTGAAACCTCGTGCCCGCCTGACACAATCGTCGGGCACCTCTTCACCGAACCCGAAAACGCGGCCACGAACATTGCCGGCCCGATCTACAACCTCGTCCCCGAGCATGGCTATCCCGCGGAGTTCGGGTATGTCGACGCCTTGCACGGCGCTCACGTCTTCTACAGCCATGTCGTCCCCACCCCCGAGGGCTACGTGCTGCAGACGACCGCCAAGGAAATACCGCAGGTCAACCTGTCCCGTGTCGTCGTGACCTTCTATGGAGATCCCGCGCTGCGCGACGGCACCACCAACCCGCAGGTGCCGTTCTTCACGAACCCCACCTCGTGCGCGAACGGGCCGCAAGTCGCGAGAGTGTACATCGACTCCTGGGAGCACCCGGCGCGCTTCGACGCAAGCGGGATTCCGGTCGACCTCGAAGAACCCGCGTGGGCGAGTGCAACATCCGAATCGCCCGCGGTCACAGGCTGCAACGCGCTTCAATTCACGCCGGAACTGATCACGCAGCCGACGACCCACGAGGCGGATGCGCCCTCCGGGCTCGAATTCGAAACCAAGCTGGCGCAGAGCGAGACGGTCGGCACCAACGCCACGCCGGCGCTGAAGAACCTCACGGTCACGTTTCCTCAGGGCATGACCGTCGATCCCTCCTCCGCCGATGGGCTGGGGGTGTGCTCGGAGGCCCAGATCGGCTGGGAAGGGCCGACGCTGTTCGACTTCTCCCCGGCTGCACCCGAATGCCCGGAATCCTCGAAGATCGGATCGCTCGAACTCGAAACACCACTGATCCCGGGAAAGATCTCCGGGGAAGTGTTCCTCGCCAGCCAGGACGAAAACCCGTTCCACTCGACGTTTGCGCTGTACGTCGTCGTCAACGACCCGCTCACCGGCGTGGTCCTGAAGATCGCGGGCGAACTGAAAGCCAACCCGGTCACGGGGCAGCTCACGTCAGTGTTCGAACAGAACCCGCAGTTGCCGTTCAGCAGCTTGAGCGTCCACTTCTTCGGCGGCCCCAGGGCGGAGCTCGCCACCCCCTCGAGCTGTGGCACCTACACAACGCATGGCGAACTGGAACCGTGGTCGGCGCCGGATTCCGGACCGATCGCGACGCCGTTCGATAGCTACACGATCGACGAAAACTGCGCGATCGGGTTTGCGCCGGCCTTCGCGGGCGGCACCACCAACCTGCAGGCGGGGGCATACAGCCCGTTCGTGGGCTCGATCGAACGTCAGGACGACGACCAGGAACTCGGCGGGCTGACGATGAATCTTCCCCCGGGGCTGCTCGCGAACGTCGCGAGCGTGCCGCTCTGTCCCGAAGCGCAGGCGAACGCCGGTACGTGCCCGGAAAGCAGCCAGGTCGGGACCGTCGAGGCGGGCGCGGGCCCTGGACCGAACCCGCTGTTCGTGCCCGGCAAGATCTACCTGACGGGTCCCTACAGCGGCGGACCCTACGGTCTCTCGGTCGTCGTCCCCGCCGATCCCGGGCCGTTCAACTTCGGGCTCGTGGTCGTCAGGCAGTCGTTGCGGATCAATCCGTTGACCGCGGCGGTCACGGACGTCTCTGACCCGTTCCCGACGATCCTCGACCCGGTTGGCGCGAATGGCCAGACGACGGGAATCCCGATCAAACTTCGCCGGATCGACTTCGACATCGACCGGCCCGGTTTCACGTTCAACCCGACCGACTGCGAAAAACTGCGGGTCGGCGGCGCGATCGCGAGCGTCGACGGCGCGAGCTCGACGCTGGCCTCCGCGTTCCAGGTCACCGACTGTGGGGACCTGAAGTTCGAACCGAAATTCAGTGTCGCGACGTCGGGGAGGACTTCCAAAGCAGACGGCGCCAGCCTCTCGGTCAAGCTGAGCTATCCCAACGTTCCGGCCGGGTCCCAGGCGCACTTCGCACGCGTGAAAGTCGAACTGCCAAAGCAGCTCCCGTCGCGCTTGACGACCCTGCAGCAGGCTTGCACCGCGGCGCAGTTCGACGCCAACCCGGCCGGTTGTCCGGCGGCGTCGATGATCGGACGAGCGGTCGTGCACACGCCGATCCTCTCCGCGCCGCTGACCGGTCCAGCGATCTTCGTCAGTCATGGCGGCGAAGCGTTCCCGTCGCTGACGATGGTCCTGCAGGGCGATGGCGTCACGGTCGAGCTCGTCGGGACGACGTTCATCAGCAAAGCCGGGGTCACGAGCACCACGTTCAAGGCGGTTCCCGACACTCCGTTCAGCACCTTCGAACTGACCCTCCCGGAGGGGCCATACTCGGCGCTCGGGGCGCCGGAGGGCCTGTGTAGCGGGAAGCTCGCGATGCCGACCGAATTCGTCGCGCAGAACGGCGCGGCGATCCACCAGACGACGCCGATAACCGTGACCGGCTGCCCGAAGGCGAAGGTCCCGACCCGGACGCAGCGGCTGATGACGGCGTTGAAGGTGTGTCACAAGAAGGCAAAGGGCAGGCGCGCGGCGTGTGAACGGACGGCCCGCAGGAAGTACGGGCCGATCAAGGCAAAGAAGAAGCGCAAGTAGGATGGGGGCTACAGTCTGATGGCGCTCGGTGAAGTCCGCTTGGAGCGATACAGCGACGGGCCCTAGCACATTGACAGCTGGTGATGGGCCGGTTGCGGATGTTCGCGCTCGCGTGCTGGAGCTGTTGCGTGCAAGGCGCGATGAGCTCGTGGTCGCGATCTTCGCGAGGGTGCGCGACGGCGGGTTCGGGCTGATCGGGGCGCAGGACGCGGCGTACACAGCGGGATTGCGTGAGGCTGTCGCAGCAGCGGTGGACTATGGCCTACAGGGGATCGAGCGGGGGGAGGATTGGGCAGGGCCGATCCCGGGCGCCGTGCTAGAGCAGGCGCGGCGCGCGGCGCGCGTCGGTGTGAGCCTCGACACGGTGCTTCGCCGCTATGTCGTCGGCCACACGCTGCTAGAGCAGTACGTGATGGAGGAGGCTGATCGCGGCGAGGAGAACTGGCTCTCACTCGCCCAGCGCAGCGCCTTGCGGGGAGTGTTGCGAGCGCAGGCTTCGTTGCTCGATCGTCTGCTCGCCGCGATCACACATGAGTACGAGGATGAGCTCAGGCGGACTCGATACGGCTCGTTGACCCCCGCCGACGCTTCGGCGCTTCCGGCGATCCTCAGCAACCCCAGCGCCCGTCGCGCGCGCGAATGCCTGATCTTCCTCATCAGTCATCCCGGCTCGAGCAACCGTGAGCTCGCTACGGGAATCGGCGTCACCCACCAGTCCCAGATCTCACGGCTGCTTTCGCGGCTCGTCGCGGAGGAGCTCGTGTTCAAGCGCTCTGAGGGGGCGGGCAAGCGCAACGCCTGGCAGCTCACGCCACAGGGTGCACAGGTGCTGCGGATGCTGTCGGCGCGCCACGGTTGGCCCG
>JASLHP010000200.1 GCA_030149625.1 Solirubrobacteraceae bacterium | reverse complement strand
GTCGTCCGCGGGAGCGCCACGGCTGACGCGCGGCCTCAACCGCGGGCGACTCCGGCCAGACGCATGTACAGCTCGTGGTGCTCGGCCACCATCCGCTCGCGGCCGAAGGCCAGCGCGCTCTCGCGCGCCGCGCCGCCGAGTCGCGATCGCAGGGCCGGATCGGCGGCGAGCAGCCGCAGACGCGCGGCGATCTCGCTCGGCTCGTCCGAGATCAGAAAGCCGTTGCGGCCATCGACGATCAGCTCACGCACGCCGTTGACGGGCGTCGCGAGCACGGGCAGCGCGCTCGCGGCGGCCTCGAAGCTGACCAGCGAGAAGGTCTCGTAGCTCGACGGCAACACGAACGCGTCGGCCAGCGCGTACACGAGGCCGACGTCGCGGCTGACCCCGAGCCAGCGGACCGCATCGCCGACCCCGGCCGCGCGCGCGAGCGCGCGATAGCGCCGCTCATCGCCTTCGCCTGCCACCACGAGCGTCCAGTCCGGCGCGAGCGCGAGCGCCGCGATCAGCGTCGCGAGACCCTTGCGCTCCCACTCGCTGCCGACGAAGGCCGCCACGAGCCGCCGCTCGTCGATGCCCAGCTCGGCGCGCCTGGCGCGCGCCGCCGCTCGACGCGGGCCGGGCGCGAAGCTTTGGGTGTCGACCCCGTTGTAGATCGTCCGCGTGCGATCCGCGACGCGGGGGAAGTGCTCGCGCAGCTCCGCGGCGACGCCCTCGGAGACGCACACGAACGCGCCGGCGCGCCCGGCGCGGTAGCACAGGCGCTCACCGATCCGCTTGAGCGCTCCGCTCAACTTGACGTGCACACGGAACAGCCAGTTGTCGCGGCTCGGCGTCGCCGTACCGACCTGATGGCAGTAGTGCACCGCGATCGCGTCCACGCGGTTGAGCACGATCGCGCCAGTCGCGTGCACCACTCCCCGGCGCCACCGGCGCACCGCGAGCGATCCCGCCAGCATGAACCACGGATAGGCGATCAGAAATGGCCGGCGTGGGCCCTTTACACGGTGAAACGTGACACCCTCAGCGACGCCCGGCTCGCACGTCCGCGCGATCACGGTGACCCGGTGACCCATGTCCCGCAGGCCGCTGACGAGCGCTGAGAGCTGGCGCTCCATGCCTCGGAGCGAGCCGATGTCGTGCGCCACGATCGTCACGTCACACGCCGCGCGCCGCGGTTGCGGATCCCGCGCGGCGCGGCGCCCGCGCTCGGCGGGCGCCGCCGGCGCGGTCAGCTCATGCCGTTGCGGCGGCATCGGCGATGCGGGGGTGGCGCGCATCGAGCACTCTTTGGAGGTTCTCGAAGAAGCGTTTGCGCATGGCTGCGTCGGTGAAGTCACGCATGAAGCTGTCGAGCCCGGCCGTGGCGATCTCGCGCCGGCGCGCCTCTGAGACGAGCAGGGGCTCGAGCGCGTCGGCGAGCGCATGTGGATCGCCCGTCCGCGCCAGCTGTCCGGTGCGACCGTCGTCGATGAACTCGGACGGCCCTCCCGAGTCGACCGCCACGACCGCCACACCTCTGGACATGCCCTCCAGCAGGACGATCCCGAACGGCTCGGGATCGGACGCGTTGACGAGAATGTCGAACTGCTCGATGTACGGTCCGGCGTCCGGCACCTGGCCGGTGAGCGTGACCGCTCCCGTCAGGCCCAGCTGGCTCACGAGCCGCGGCAGCGAAGCCGCGTACTCGGAGGAGAGCCCATACGCGTCGCCTCCCACGATCACGGTGTGCATGCGGTGGCCGCGCTCGCGCAGCAGGACCTGGGCCTTGAGCAGCCGGTCCTGACCCTTCCAGGGCTGTAGGCGACCGACGAGGCCAACGATCGGAACCTCGCGCGGGAGCTCCAGCGGCGCGCGCTCGGCGCCCGCCGCGGCAACCGGCGCCGGCGCGCCGGCGCCGACGACGAACGTCTGGCGCACGGGCCGCAACTGTGCCTGCGCGAGCGCCGAGGCGCGCGAGTAGCAGCCGATAGCCGCGGCGGGGAGCCTCGTCGCGCAGCGGTCCAACCAGCTGCTGCGTGGCGGAATCGCCTGCTGCCACCACACGACGCGGTCGGACATGCCCGCGAGCATTGCGGCGGGCGCCCCGTACAGCTGTGTTTTGGCGGCCCAGTTGAGGATCAGGTCGGGATTGCGGCGGCGGGCGATGCGGGCGATACGCGCCACGGTGCTCGCCCAGCGGTGCGCTTCGCGAAGCCGCCCGGCTGACAGCACCTCGACGCGGAAGCCGGCGTCGGCCAGCGCGGTCGGCCAGCTTCCGGACTCGAAGAACACGAGCTCCAGTCGGTGTCCTTCCTGCTGTGCCCCGTCGAGCACCGCCTGGAGCATCGCCTCGGCGCCTCCCAACGGCTCTCCCCAGGGGACCGTTATGAGAATGTGCATGCAGTGTCCATAACTGTCAGGCCCCCGGCCCTCGCCGCGATCCGTGCGGCGCTTGGATGCTGGAGCACATGCTATCGCGTGCTCGGTTGCAGGCGAGCCAGCATCGCCATCACGGGCGCCTGCGCCAGCGCGGTCGCGAGTGACGCGCGAGTGGGTGAATCGGCTTTGTGTTTGAGGGAAAGCGTCTGCCCTCGCGCCACGCGGTTGCCCTGTAGCGGCAGACCGATGTCCAGAGCGGTGAAATCCGGCAGCGTCCGATCGGCCACATCGCAACACTCGAGAATCTGGCCCACGACCGCCGCGGGATCGGCGACGAAGTCCTCGTGGCGGACAAGCAGTCGCCGCGCTCGCGAGTGACGGAGAAACACGATCGATGACAGCAGATGAGTGATCCAGAGATACACGTTCGTGTGCAGCGTCGACTTCGTGTACTCGCCGACGTCATGGCGGTTGAACGACGCCACGACCCCCTGCGGGTCCCTGACGAGATAAATCAGGTAAAGCTCGATGCCCTCGATCTGCTGCAACTCGAGCGCGCGCAGCGGGTAGTGCGAGGTGTCGGCCACATACCGCGTGTCGGCCGTCCGCGTGACCGAGCGGTAGAGATCCTCAGCGATCGTGCGATAGCGATGACGCAGCCGGTAGCGAGTCGGCCAACGATGAATGCGAAACAGTGAAAGCGAACGCTCGATCGCGCGCTGTGCCTGGTCGCCGAATAGCGCGGAAGCTCCTGCGGGGTCCTCGAGCCCATCGCGCACGCCGCTCCAGAACCGCGCTCGCGGCGCGTCTTGCACCTGCGGCAGGCCCGATCTCACCAACCAGTTGTCGAGCTCGCCGGCGTAGAACACGTCCACGCAGTTCCCGAGCGCGATGCCGAGCGTGGTGCTGCCGCTGCGGCCCGCACCCATCACGTAGATGACCCGCGGCCTGTCAGTCGAGGCGGTCATAGCCCCACAGGCCCACCAGGTCGCGATCGAGATACTCGCTGAGCGCCAGGACCTCGCCCTTGAAGCGGCGGCGCAGCTCCAGCATCAGCCGCTCGTCTGGCGGCTCGGGCTTGCCATAGACGACGTTTCGCCTCATCGCCCGCATCGCGCGGATGCGCGACTCGTTCGTGCTCAACAGCTTGGCCGCGCCCTTGACCGCGCGCGAGACCGGCCCCGAGCCGAGCGAGACAGTGCTGAGCAGGTCGTCGAGCCACTGTGAGCGCATGCGCCTGTTCGAGACGTTCGCGTCGAGCACGTCGATCTCGACGTCGTCCTCGACGCCGAGAAATCGCTGCACGCGGCGCAACGCGGCGTCGTTGTCGGCGCGAAAATCGTCGTAGATCAGCACCAGCACCTGCTCAGCCGGGAACGCCTCGTGGTAGCGCCGCAACTGCTCGACGTAGCGCACGTGCTCTGAGTACAGCAGCATTTGCGGCAGATGCGAGCGGCGCGGGATCTTCCTGCCGGCGCGCCTGGCCGGCTCGCGCGCGATCGCACGCCTCAGATCCTTGCTCGTCTCGATGTGGTCGGCGAGCAGTTGCTGGTGCAACGAGCGCAGAAAGCTCGCGGGCTCGCGCAGGATCGCGATGATCCGCGCGTCCGCGCGCAGGCTCGCGATCGCGCTTGCCGCGTCGTGCGAACGCAGATACGAGGAGGACGCCTCGCCGACGCGTTGCTCGGCGCGAGCTGACTCGAACAGCGCCACGTAGCTCGCGAGTGTCTGCGGAACTACGCCGGTGCGCGCCGGCTGAAAGCGCGGGCGCATGTCGGCCGCGAAGAACCACGGCTCCTTGAAGTCCGGCATGTAAATCTGGGGATGGCGGCGCAGCATCTCATACAGCGCCGTCGTACCGCACTTCGGATGACCGACTATGAAGAAGTCCGGCACGCGGCCACCAAGCTCGACGGCCGCGGGCGCCTCAACGGATGCGGTCATAGCCCCAGAGGCCGATGAGATCTCGATCCAGGTACGCGCTCAACGCGGCCACCTCGGGCTCGAAGCGCCGGCGCAGTTCGAGCATCAGCTCCTCGTCGGGCGGCGCCGGCTTGCCGAAGATGACGCGCCTGCGCAGGGTCCGCAGGCCCTCGTGACGCAGCCGCCGAGGCGTGAGCGCCTTGATCGCGGCCTTCGCGACTCGCGCGCCGGGGTTACTGCCGAGATATAGCGAGCGCTGGAGCCGATACATGCCGGGAGAGCGCACGAGCACCGTCTGATTCGCTTCCGTATATGAGATCGGCGCGTCGTCGTCGACGTCGAGAAAGCGCAGCACACGGCGAATCGTCCCTTCATTGTCGGCGCGAAAATCGTCGTAGATCAAGACGAGCACGTGCTCGGGCGCGAACAGCTCGCGATAACGGCGCAGTTGCTTCACGTATTCGACGCGTTCGCGCGCGTACCAGAGGACCGGCTTGTCTGCTTCGATCGACTGCTCGCGCGCGATCGCCTTGCGAAAGTCCTTCTCCGTCTCGACGTGATCCTGCAGAAGCTGCAGATGCGCCGAGCGCAGAAAGCTCGCTGGCTCGCGGAAGATCGCGATGATGCGGGCATCTGGTTCGAACGCGGCGATTCTCGCGGCCGTCCGCGGCGAGCGCAGATAACCCGGCGAGGCCTCACCCGCGCGCTGGCTCGAGTCCGCGCCGTCGAACAGCGCCAGATATTGCGCGAGCGTGTTCGGATGCGGGTCGCTGGAGCTGTCCGCGGTCGGCGGCGCATCGGCGCTGTCGATGATCGGCTGCATGCCCGGGTGCCACTCGCGATCGAAGTAGCGCGTCTCCTTGAGCTCGGGCATATAGATGCCCGGATGACTCTTGAGCATCTCGTACAGCGCCGTCGTGCCACTCTTCGGCTGACCGACGATGAAGAATTCGGGGAGCTTCCTGCCCGCCGCACGCGCCGCGGCGAGCGCCTCAGTCGATGCTGTCGCCATATTTCCAAAAGCTGAGCAGGTCACGCCCGAGATAGTCGCCGAGCGCCGCGACCTCGCTCCTGAAACGTGCCCGCAGCTCGCCCATCAGCTCCGCGTCGATCGGCGGCGGCGCCTCGGCCTGTGCCCGGCGCAGCAGACCGAGCGCATGATGGCGCATGCGCCGCGAGCTGAGCGCCTTGATCGTCGTCCTCAGCGCACGCGTCGTGGGCGCGCGGCCGAGGTAGAGCGAGCGCACCGCCTCGTTCAGACGTGGTGAGCGCAGACCGGCGGCGGTGTTGACGTCGATCGAGGTGATCGGCGCGAGCTCCTCGATGCCCAAGAATCGCAGCACCTGACCCATCGTGCCCGCGTTGTCAGCGCGGAAATCCTCATAGATCAACACCAATATCTGCTCTCGGGGAAACACGTCGAAATAGCGCTGCAACTGCTCCACATAACGTACGTGCTGTGAATACATGAGCAACTGCGGCCGCGTTGAGTTGCGCGGCATTTGACGCCCTTCGCCGCGCGGCTGCTCGAGCGCGAGCGCCTTGCGGAGATCGGGCTCGGTCTCGACGTCCGAGCGCATGAACTGCAGGTGCAACGAGCGCAGAAAACTCGCCGGCTCACGCAGAATCGCGATTATGCGCGCTCCCGGCTGCACCTGCGCAATCCGCCCCGCGGCCGTCTGTGACCACAGATACCAGGTCGTCGACTCGCCGATCAGCTGCTCAGGAGCAGCCTCCGCGAACAGCGCGAGATAGTCGGCGAGTCCACCGGCGTATCTGCTCGAGCTGAGCAGCTCCGGCACGAAGAACGACGGCTCCTTGCGAGGCATGTGGATCCGTGGGTTAGAGCGCAGCATTCTGTGCATCGCGGAGGTTCCGCTCTTGGCGTGACCCACGATGAAGAAGTCTGGCGCCCGCTCGCTCCGGGCATGGGCCGAAACCGATGCGCTTGCAGACGCTGTCATCGACCCGAAGTCTAACGTCTCGCCTGCGGCTTCGCCGTGGCTCTGGATTGCACTGATGCAAGCAGACAGAGTGGTCTTCGAGTGATCACCGATGACCGCGCGAGCGCCGTGCCGTGAGATGTGAGCTCGACGCTCGAACGATGGTCTAAGCTCTGGCACGGATGGCAATCGACAGTGAGTGCTCGTCGCCGGGCGAGGCGTTCGTCAACGAGCTCAAAGCGGCGCGCGAGTCCGGAAGGCGGGTGCCCGACTTCTTCATCGTCGGTCACGCGAAGTGCGGTACGACAGCGCTGTACGAGATGCTCAAGCTGCATCCGCAGATCTACATGCCGGTGTTCAAGGAGACGCAGTTCCTCTCCCGCGGGCCACGCCGTGCGCCCACCGGCCAGAAACGTGCCCCACACCGCCCGCGGACGCTCGACGGTTACCTGTCGCTATTCGAGAACGCGAGCCCGCAACAGCGTGCCGGCGATGGCTCGACCGAGTACCTGAGAACCGCATCGACGGCGCGTCGTATCGCCGCGCTGTGCCCCGATGCGCGGATAATCGCCGCTTTTCGCGAGCCCGTAAGCTTTCTTCGATCGCTTCACCTGCAGCTGCTGGAGGTGAATATCGAGGATGAGCGTGACTTGGGGAAGGCGCTGTGCCTGCAGGAGCCCAGACGGCGTGGCGAGCGCATCCCCCGCGACTGCGTGTGGCCACAGGCGCTGCAGTATTCACAGCATGTGCGCTATGTGCGGCAGTTGCGTGAATATCACGAGCAGTTCGGGCGCGAGCGCGTGCTGGTGCTGATCTATGACGACTTTCGCGCCGAGAACGAGCGCACCGTGCGCGACGTGCTGCGTTTCCTGGAGGTCGACGACTCGGTCACGATCGAGGCGTTGCGGGCAAACCCGACCGTGGCCGTGCGCTCACGGCGTGCGGGCGCCCTCATCGGCACGCTGTCGATGGGAGGCAACCCGCTTGCGCGCGGCATCGGCAGCGCTGTGAAGGCGGTCACCTCGGAGAACGTGCGCCGGCGCGCACTTGCAGTCGTCGAGCGGATTGCCATCGACGCCGATCCACCGGCGCCCGACGAGCGACTCCTCGACGAGCTGCGGGCTCGCTTCGCACCCGAGGTCGCTGCTCTGAGCGAATATCTGGGGCGCGATCTCGTGCACCTGTGGGGGTATGCTCGAGGCCAGCCAAACTCCGGGGCGAATCCCGTCGCCGGCGCCGGGCCGAGCACCCACGCGTCGGAGCCCCGTGCACCGGCCTGAACTCTAGGGACAGCGCGTACAAGAAGCTCACTAGCCGTCTGCCATCGGATATTCTCACGGCATGCCTGACATCGTGCTGCGGGTTTTCGGGTGGAGATTCCTGCTCGTCACCGGCGACCCGTGCGTCTTGGACCGGTGGCTGTGGCTGCGGCGCCGTCTGCGACGCGGCAGCGTGCGCACGTTCGACGCGGGCTGCGGCAACGGCGCGTTCAGCATTTATGCCGCGACCAGAGGAAATCAGGTCGTAGCGGCGTCGTTCTCGCCTACCGAGCAGGAGAGCGCCCGCCGCCGGGCGGAGGTGCTCGGAGTGACTGGCATCGATTTTCGTGTGATCGACCTGCGCGAGCTCGACGCGCACCGCGATGCCCTGGGCATGTTCGATCAGATCATCTGCCTCGAGACGATCGAGCATGTCGACGACGACGAGGGCCTGGTCGAATCGCTCACGGCCATGCTCGTGCCCGGCGGCCAGATCTTGCTGAGCGCGCCGTACGCGGGCCACCGGCCGCTCTACACCGAGGAACGCGAGCCCAGTCCCCTGGAGGATGGCTCACATGTGCGTTACGGATATTCACGGGAACACCTGCGTGCGGTCGCCGAGAGCGCCGGTCTGGAGGTGGACGGGGAGGCATTCGTGAGCGGCGTTGTCTCACAAAAGCTGACCGACCTGATGAGAAGAGCGAGCGAGCGGATTGGACTGTTTCCCGCGTGGCTCGTGCTGCTGGGCCTGCGAGCGCTCGTCGTACTCGACGCACCGCTGAGCAAGGCCACTCGCTACCCATATCTGAGCGTGGCGCTGTGTGCCAGCAGGCACCCGCTCGCAGAGCTCGTCGAGGAGCCCGAGCACAATGCGCGCATCGCGACGATGGATCCGTCGTGACGCTCCGATGAGCGACGCGCAAGGTACGCGGGCGCCATCGCCCACCGGCGCGCGTGTCAGCCTCGTCCACGACTACCTGCTGGTCATGCGCGGCGCCGAGCGCACGTTTGCGGCAATCGCCGAGCTCTACTCCCAGGCACCGATCTTCACCTTGCTATATGACCAACACGGCACGAACGATCGCTTCGCCGGACGCCCGATCACAACCTCGCCGCTGCAGCACCTGGGCATCGACCAGTCGACGTTCAGGCGCCTGCTTCCGCTGTATCCATCGGCGATGGGACGGCTGCGACTGCCGCCGTCGCAGGTCGTGCTCAGCAGCAGCAGCGCATTTGCCCACGGCGTCCACACGCCCGCGGGCGCCATGCACATCTGCTACTGCTACACGCCGTTTCGCTACGCGTGGTATGAGGAACATCGGGCTCTGGAGGAGACCTCGCCGCTGCTGCGCGGGCTGCTTCGCTCACAGCTGCGGCGGATACGCCGATGGGACCTGGCCGCCAGCCGCTCGGTCGACGCATACATCGCCATCTCCCAGCTGAGCCGCGCGCGGATCAAGCGCTACTACCACCGCGACGCCACGATCATCCACCCACCTGTCGAGACGGGACGCTTCACACCCGGCGTGCCCGGCGAGAAACTGCTGATCGTCTCGGAGCTCGTGCGCCACAAGCGCCTGCAGGTTGCGCTGGAGGCGGCCCGGCGCGCGCGCGCGCCAATTCGCGTGGTCGGCACCGGACCCGATCACGCAGCGCTGCGCGCGGCGTTCCCCGAGGCCGAGTTCCTCGGGCGCGCAGATGACGAGGAGCTCGCGACGCTGTACGCGAGCGCTCGCGCCGTGATCGTGCCCAGCATGGAGGAGTTCGGAATCACCGCCGTGGAGGCGCAAGCGGCAGGACGGCCGGTGATCGCGGCCGCCGCCGGCGGCGCGCTCGAGACGGTGCTTGACGGGAAGACCGGCGTGTTGGCGACGCTCAACGACGTAGATGCATTCCAGCGAGCGATCGAAAAGATCGACGAGCTTCAGTTCGACGTCGCGTGCGCCGTCGACAACGCCGAGCGCTTCTCGGTGGCAGCGTTTCAGAAGCGGCTCGCGGATGAGGTGAATCGCCTTCTGGAGATCCGCTCAAGCGGGCGCAGCGCATCACCCACTCCACCTTCTCGCGCACAGGCGGACGCTCGTGCGGGAGCGTACTGATCGTCTCGAACGCTCCGCCCGGCGACCACTCAGCGTCCTGGCCTGGAGTCCCGTTTCCCTGGCCTAGAGCCCCCGTTTCCCTGGCCTAGAGCCCCCGTTTCTGGAGCACGTGGGGGATCGTGCGCAGCAAGATCTTGACGTCGGTCCAGAGCGACCAGTTGGCGACGTAGAGATAGTCGATCGCGACCATCTCCCGCAGTGGCACGCGCGCGGGGCCGAGGATCTGCCAGGGGCCGGTCATGCCCGGGGTCAGCTCCAGCCGGCGGCGGTGCCATCCCTCGATGCGCCGATCCTCGTCGAGCACCAGCGGCCGCGGGCCGACGAGGCTCATCTCACCGCGCACGATGTTCCACATCTGTGGCAGCTCGTCCAGCGCGCTACGGCGCAAAAGCCGCCCCACACGCGTTACGCGAGGATCCTCCGCGATCTTGAACAGCCCCTCCATCGCCTCGTTGCGATCGCGCAACGAGTCCTTCAGCGCCTCGGCGTCCGGGACCATCGTGCGGAACTTCAGCATGCGAAAACGGTGCCCGTGGCGACCAACGCGCTGTTGACGAAAGAACACCGGGCCACCGTCCTCGAGCTTGATCGCGAGCGCGATCGCGGCCAGCAGTGGTGAGACGGCCAGCAATCCCACGAGCGCGCCCAGCAGATCGAATGCGCGCTTGAACGCCGCCGAAGAACGCGTCAGGTCAAAGCGCCTGACACCCATGACCGTCACTCCATGCAGATCGTCGAACTCGACCGAGGAGCCGACCACCTCCAGCAGCCGCGGCAACACGCTCACGCGTACCCCGACCGCCTTCAGGGTACGAACCAGGTTCAGCATCTCCCCGCCATCGACGCTGCGCGGCGCGATGATCGCGCGGTGCACGTCGAGCGTATGCGCCAGATCTCTGATCTCCGCCAGACGCGTCTCGGAGAAGCTGTCCGTCGACCAGGACGCGACCTTGTCCAAGTCCACATGCGCGACGACCTCGGCCTTCACCCCTCCATGCCCGAGCTTCGAGCGAATCGCTTCCGCCGAGGCCTCATCCCCGATGAACAGGCATCGCTCCGCTGGCGCGAGGTGGAGCGCCAGTGCACGCGACAGCGTACGGGCTGAGATCAGCCCGGCCGACAGCGCCAGCCACAGGAACAACGCCTCGTGACGATCGAGCGCACCGCGCACGAGCAGCCCACCGGTCAACCACGCCACCAACGAACACAGCGTCGCCAGCTGGAACAACCGCGGCGCCTCATCCAGCGTCGTCTTGCGAAGCAGCGTCTCATCGCGGTCATACAAGCCGGTCAGCTTCGCGCCGACCAGCACGATCGGGATCGCCGCGGCGCCAGCCCACGTCAGCTGCACCGAGCGCCGTGAGAACGCGACCGTCAAGAGGAACGCGCCGACGATCGCGACCGCGTCAGCCGTCAACAACAACCGACGAAACAGCGCATCCCGGCGCACGCTCGCGGCCGGCCCACGCACACCCTCGGCCGCACCGCCCGGCCAACCGCGAGCGAGCCCGCGCGACCCACCGGACAGATCGCGCACGCCGGCGCGCGGGGCGGGCGGCTCGACGAGTGACGCCGCGCCCCAGACCACGCCCGCCTCAGCCCCACTCCCCGTATCCACACTCATAGCGCCTCCGCCTCCTTGCCCGCCACAAATGGACCCCACAGGGGACGCCCACCAACCGACAGCCGCCGGGACTCCGTGACCCTCTCGGCTGCGCATCATAAACATCAATGTGATCTAAAGCAAGGCCTCTTTAGGAAACTCATGTCACAATCCGGGTCAATTCCACCTATGACATGAGAGGCGGGTTATGATGGCTCGTCCGGTGGCTCTTCCTGTGATTCTCGGGAGCATCGGTCCGAGATCTACCATCAAGTCGAGCAGCAGGCCACGTCAGTGCACGTAGACCCCTACATCGTCCTCGGCAGCGCGATCATCGGCTTTCTCGTCGGCATGACGGGCGCGGGCGGCGGTGCCCTGATGACGCCGATGCTGATCCTGCTCTTCGGGGTCACGCCGTCGAAGGCGATTTCGAGCGACCTCGTGGCCGCGGTCGTGATGCGACCGTTCGGCGCCGCCGTGCACATGCGCAAGGGAACCGTCAACCGCCGCCTCGTGGGCTTCATGGTCGTCGGCTCGGTGCCGTGCGCGTTCCTCGGCGCCTATCTGTTGCACCTGCTCGGAAACAGCAAGTCCGATCAGGAAACCATCGAGATCGTGCTCGGCGCCGCGCTGCTCGTCGGCGCGGCGGCGATGGTGCTGCGATCGTTCCTCGATCGCCGCAGCGGCGAGACACGCGCGACCGAGGTCCACGATCTGGAGATCAAGCCGCTGCGCACGATCGCGATCGGCATGCTCGGCGGACTGATCGTCGGCATGACGTCGGTCGGCTCGGGCTCGCTGATGATCATCCTGCTGCTGTTCCTGTACCCGATGATCGGCGCCAACCAGCTCGTCGGCACGGACCTGAGCCAGGCCGTGCCGCTGACGCTGGCGGCGGCGCTCGGCGCGCTCGCCTTTGGCCACGTCGACTTCGGCGTCACGACGTCGCTGATCATCGGCAGCGTGCCCGCTGTGCTCGTCGGCTCGCTGCTGTCGTCCAGCGCCCCCGATCGCTACATCAGGCCCGCGATCACGTTCGTGATTTTCGCCTCGGGCTTGAAGTACGTCGGATTGGGCACCACCGCGCTCGGCTGGACGTTGTGCGCGACGCTGCTCGCGGCGGCGCTCGTGTGGGCCGCCTACAAGCGGCCGTGGCAGGCCACCGGCGACATCTCGGAGCTCGCCCGCGCCGACGCCGCACCGCGGCCCGACGTCGAGTAGCGCCGCGGGCTCGGAACGCTTCGCGGGCTCGGAACGCCTCGCGGGCGCCATCCTGCTCTAGCCTGAGATCGTGGCACGGCCTGAGATCGTGGCAAGGCGCTTGAAGCACGCACGCTCGACCTCGCGGGCGCGCTGAGGTGGGCGACGCCGGCGTCGGGCTGGCGCTGTCGGTGTTCCTTGCGTGCGCCGTCGAGGCCGTCGAGGCGCTTACGATCGTGCTGGCGGTGGGGACCGCGCGCAGCTGGAGCGCCGCGATCAGCGGCGTGGCCACAGCTCTCCTGGCGCTGTCCGCGATCGTGGCGGGCTTCGGGCCGGCGCTGAGCTCCTTGCCGATCGACGCACTGCGAGTGCTAGTCGGCGGACTGCTCCTGATCTTCGGGCTGCAGTGGCTGCGCAAGTCGATCCTGCGCGCCGCCGGCCTCAAAGCCAAGCACGACGAGCTGCAGGCTTTTGTGGACGAGACCGAGGCCGCGCGCATGGCCGGCGCGCGCAGCGCCGGCTTCGACGGCTACGCGTTTACGATCGCGTTCAAGGGCGTGCTGCTCGAGGGCCTCGAGGTCGTGTTCATCGTGCTCACCTTCGGCGCCAACCAGCATCGCGTCGCGCTCGCCGCCGCCGCCGCGGGCCTCGCCGTGTTGCTCGTCGCGGCCACCGGCGCGGTCGCGCGGGCGCCCCTCGCAAGGGTGCCCGAGAACACGATGAAGCTCGCCGTGGGAGTGCTGCTGAGCTCGTATGGAATGTTCTGGGGCGCCGAGGGCGCGGGAGCGCGCTGGCCGGGCGGCGACGCGGCGCTGTTGGTGATGATTCCCGGCATGTTGGCGGTGTCGATCGCGATCAGCCGCACCATGAGACGCACGAACGAGCCGGCGGGCTCCCCGAACCTGGGGGCGGCGCGCGCCGTCGCCGGCGAGCAGACCACGGTGGGCCGATGACGCGCGTGACAGCGTTCCTGACGGGAGCGTGGGAGTTCGTCGTCGGCGACGACTGGCGCACCGCGCTCGGGGTCGGGCTCGCGTTGGCGCTCACCGCGCTGCTCGCCGACGCCGCGATCGCCGCATGGTGGCTGATGCCGCCCGCGGTGATCGGCCTGCTCGCGCTGTCGATCCGGCGCGCGGCCCGTGCCTCTCGCAACGCATGAGAGCGGGCCGCTGACCCGCTCTCACCGACCGATTCTGACATATGGTTGTGTTCATCCCCGGTCATCAGAAGTCCGAACTGGCGTAGTGCGCAAGGCCATCGCGGACGGCCCCAACGGTACAGCCTCCTTACCTGCATATTCGGCCTGGTACGTTTCGGGGAAGGCACCCCGGGAAAGCTAGCTTCGGTCGTCTTCGCTTCGCTTCACCCGGATACTCGGGGGCAGGAGTTTCACCTCGATTTCGTAGCCGCTCTCTAACGGTACCCCGCGCACGAGCACTCGATAGAACACATAAGCCACGGCGAGGAGAAGGACCTCCAGTACGACCGAAGTCGCGATGAAGGTCATGGCTCTGGCCTACCCCCAATGACTTCCTATGATCACCATCTATCTCCTTCTCTTGGCCCGGCTGACCAAGACATCCGGCCTTTTCCAAGGCTTGTTTGCCTGTTCCATAAATGATATCGGTAGGACTCAGCCGAATTATCGATCGTCACACAACCTTTACAAGCCGAGCCACGATTCGCGCAAAAACTCGGGCCCGCCCCATCGCCGGCGCAGCCCGATCCGCGCAAAAGCTCGGGCCGCCCCATCGCTGGAGCGGCCCGATCCGCGCAAAAACTTGGGCCGCCCCATCGCTGGAGCGGCCCGATCCCACTTTCA
>JASLHP010000131.1 GCA_030149625.1 Solirubrobacteraceae bacterium | reverse complement strand
TTGCGTATTTCCTTCGGGGTGGGAATGCCGTCCCGCGATTTCACCAGTCTCATCTAGTCGATTGTGGCAGCCAGCTCGGATCGAACATGCCTTCGAACACGCCTTGTGGACGCAACGGGGGAGCGAATCTGGGGCCCCCTGAACGGATCGTCCGCCGCTGGATTATCGCCCTGAGAAAACCATCAGTAGGTGCGCATGCGATGCTCCAACGGAGGTCCCTGCGAAGATGACGAAGATGGGAGTCGAGCAGGCACCAGTCGTCACGAAGAATGAGCAGGCGACCTGTGCTGTGACCCCGGCAGTGGCCGACCCACAGCCTCTGGGCTGGGGCCGTGATGCCTGGCTCAACGCCTGGACTGCTGTTGGAGGGCTAGCGGGTGCCGTCGCGTTCTTCTACCTCGTGGGCGGAACGGTGGAGGCTCTTCGACTCCACCATGCGGGTCCCGCTTTAACAAGCCAAGTTTCGCACCCTCCCAACCAGTATCGCCCATAGGAAAGCCCCGCATGCGGGGCTTTCCTATGCCCGGCTCAGGTGCGTCGGTGACCCGATCGGTCGCTTTGCCCACGTTCCCCTTTCGGCTTTGGTCAAGGCTCCGTCGCAGCAGCCGAATTGACCCCTTGAGATTAAGCGCGGGGTCTGCTCCGTGGTGGGCTCATGCGCCGCCACAGCATGATCGACGGTCCTGCGGGAGGGTGCGCGGTCCGCTCAAGGTCGATGTGGCACCCGCACGGCCACGTACGACGGAGCGTGCCGGTCGAGCTCCGTCGGATGGATTCGCGCTGCTCGCGCATCCCGCGCGACCTGTCGCGCGTACATGAGACGGCGGATATGGTGCGCGAGGTATGCGGCTGCCGCGCGGAAGCTCCAGGCGCACCGTGGATAGGCCCGCCTGCGGCTACGACGCAAGCTCGCCCTCGCCGGCGCGGACGGCACGCGGAGTGGTCGCGGCGACGTGGTTGCAGGCCTGATCGTGATCACTCTCGCTGGCTCGTGACGAGCCTCCCGTCCCTCCCTTACAAAGCGTGGACCTACGCGCGAGGCCGTCCACGTCATGGGATTGAGCAGCGAAGCAGCACCCACGGAGGGTACAGGCGCTAAAGGGAAAGGTGACTCGCTGCAAAAGCTGGCCAAGGAGCTCGCGAAAGCGCTAAGCGCCCACGACGCTCGTCCCCCGAGATCGTGGTCTGCGAGTGTCGTCCGTGCCACTGGCGCTGAACGGGCCGACTCCTCCCGTGACTGTGCTCCAGATGAGCCCGGTCAGGCGGCAGCGAGGATCGGCTGTAGATCGTCTGCCGGCCAGGTGCTCGGGCGGCAGACTGACGGTGAGCTGCCCGTCTCGTTCAAGCGTGCGCCGGACGTTGAGGAGCGGGATGCCGATTACGGGCCCGGACTCGTCGTAATGGATCGCGTGGCCGTCTGGCGTCTCGAGGCCGCGTGCCGCTGGCCGCGGCTCGCCGACGTTGAGGTAGAGCACGTCGCCGCGTTCGTCGCAGTGGTGATGATCGAAGGAGATGCCGGCGATGGTGATGGGCGAACGAGGCAGCTCGCAGGATGCGCTCCGCGCGCGCAGCGGGAGCCACATCGCAATGGCTCGGCGCCGCGCCCCTCACGGTGCGTCAGATGACGTGCCCGCCAGTTCGCGTCTTGGGTGACCGATCGGGCGGCCGAGAGATCAGATGAATGGGATCATGCCGGGTCTCGGGTTCGGTCTCGGGTATGTCGATAACGAGCCGGGCGCAAAATCTCACCATCGAAAGGACCAACGTGCTAGCCAACTCAAACGGTGGCGGAGGAGCTGCTCTCTTCATAGTCATCATTGTGATCGGCGCCTACTTCTTGCCGACAATCGTCGCCGTCACCCGGAAGGTCACCAACCAGGGCAGCGTGGCGGTGATCAACTGCTTCCTCGGATGGACTCTAATCGGCTGGGTCGTGGCACTGGCGATGGCCTGTCGGACGAGTCGTATCGTGCGCGACAGCGTCGGCTCCGGTATCGATGAACGTCGCCGAGACACCTAGCGACCGGCGCTGGCCCGCACGCAGCTGGCCCTCGTGGGATTGCGTGTCGCGATAGCCATGCCGCCGGTCGCCGGAACCTCGCTGATCGCAGCGCCGCGGCCGATCTTGGGCGTCGTTGAGGGCGCTCGTCCGCTCTGCTAGACGTCAGCCGCTGCACGCGGTATGCGGGCGGCGCGGGCGATCACCGGGGGGGCGGACGATGATCAGGCGGGCGATGATCGGCGCTCCACCTCGAACACCTGGTCTCGACGGTGCCCTTGGCGCTTCAGGCGCTGCTGTTGGTCGCGATTGTGACCATACCCGTGATGATCGTGATCGGGTTGGGGGCCCAATCCCAGGTGGGTTGGTTCAGGAAACGTGGTGTCGGCCACTTGTTGCCGTGTTGAAGCGCGAAGCGGCGGAGATGCCCCGCCGTGCCGTCGCCGCCGCCACGAGCCAACAAGCCGCGCCCGCACAAACAGCACGCGACTTCGCGTCGCGGGTGAAGGAGCTCACGACGCTCCACGAGGCAGGTTCACCGACAGTTGACGAGTTTCAGGCCGCGAAGGCGAAGCTGCTCGACACGGCTCAGCGAACTCGACAGGTCATTGACAGTTCGAGCCGATCGTCCTCGCTGCTCTCGACTTAAGGCCGCCACGCCCGTTCGTCTAACCCCGAACGCTGTGGTCCTCGCGGTAAGCGAGGTAGAAATGCAGCGCCGCGGGCACGACCATCAGCACGCCCCACCAGTAGTCGGAGGCGCAGAGAATCGCTCCGGCGACGAGTAGCCAAATGCCGACGACCACGCGTATGGCGACGACGGCGCGCGGATGACTGGACGGCTGCGAGGGCAGGAGCCTCGAATTGCGCAACCACATCACGATCACGCTCCTGACGAGATTCGCTGACGCCATTGATTCTAGCCACTGCCGATCGCGGGGCTCAAGCGGGCTCGTCGGCGGCCACCCGCGGCGTCGGCGTGAGCAGCCGCGGATGGCTCGCACTCGCGGCTGAACCGGGCCTGGTACCGCGGCTGCTGACGTAAGCTAGATGCAGAGCATGCAAGCCAGAATCGACGTGATCACACTTGCCGTGGCCGATCTGCAGCGAGCCCTTGCCTTCTATGAGGACGGCCTCGGATTGCGGTCCGGCGGCGTGATCGGCACCGAGTTCGCCGGCGACGACGTCGAGCCGGCGGGAGCGAGCGCGATGTTCGAGCTGCACGGCGGGTTGATCATGTGCCTGTACCCGCGCACCGAGCTGGCGAAGGACGCGGGCATCCCGCTTGGCGCGCCGCAGCCGGGCGAGTTCAGCATCGGACACGCGGTTTCGAGCAAGGACGAGGTCGATGCGGCGCTCGCGCAAGCCGAGAACGCGGGAGCCACGCTGACCGGCGGGCCGCACGACCGTCCGTGGGGCATCTACTCGGGCTACTTCCGCGATCCCGACGGGCACTTGTGGGAGGTCCTGTGGAATCCGCGGCTCGTGGCTGTGTAGGAACGACGTAGCGCTGGCTCCAAGACATGATCGCGCGACTGCTGCCCCTTTCAGCCCTCGTCGGTGTGGCGATGGCGCTGCCAGCGTCAGCCGCGTCGACGGCCGCGCCCAACACCGCTCCGCCCCGCTGCGCGTCGGCAACCGCCGGGGCCACGATCGCAACTGTGGACACGGCTGTCGCGCGGGGCATCTACGAGCAGGAGCTGCACAGTCGCGAGGTGAGCAGGGACGTCGCTCACATCACAGGCTCGCGGGCGCTGCTGGACGCGCTCGCGCGCGGCAGCGAAGCGGCGGTGCGCGAAGCGGTGCACTCGATCGTCTACACGCCGCACTGGCACATCGTGCGTCTGCGTATCGTCAGAGCCGGCCGCGTGCTCGCCGACGTCGGCGGTCCGGACGTGATCGCGCCCGTGTCGGGGACGCTGCGCTCGAACGGCAAGCCGCTCGCCACATACGTGATGTCGGTGCAGGACGACCTCGGCTACGTCAAGCTCGTGAGCCGCTTCATCGGCATCCCCGTCGAGCTGTACCGCGACGGCGGCTTGCTGATGGGCACGCTGCGGCCGGCGCCGCCCGTGTCGAGCAACGCCACGTCGGTGAAGCTCGGCGGTAGCTCCTATCTGCTGCGCTTCCTCAGCGCGAGCGCGTTCCCCAGCGGCAGCCTGCGTGTGGCGCTGCTGGTCCCCGGCCCGTCCTCCGCGCTCGCGCGCGAGAGCTGTGCCTCGGTGGCGCTTGCGGCCTGGGGCAGCATCGCGATGCACGTCGCGGCTCGCCTGCGGCCGCTACCGGCGCACTACGAGGCGCTCGTGGACGTGCTGCACGGGACGACCGGCGGCCCCGCGTATGTGCGCGCCGGCGCAAAGCCGATCGCGGGAGGCCACTTGCCTGAGCGGCTTCCCATCCGCGGGGTCCTCGGCTACGGCGGGCGCATGTGGTCGGTCTTCTCGTGGGAGCCCGTGCCGCCCGCGCGCGTGTACTTCCTGACGCCGGTGTATTGACCGCACAGCGGCTCGCCCGCCGCCGCGCCGGGCCGGGACGGCTACGCGCTCAACTGTGTTCGGCGCTAGTGAGCGCGCTCTGCAACGAGGCGACGCTCTGCGGGCCGAGCAGCGCCGCGCGGATGCGCCCGCGACCGTCGAGCACGAACGTCGTCGGCAGGTACGCCAGGTGGTATGAGCTGCCGACGAACCCCTCTCCGTCGCGTAGGTTGGGAAACGTCCAACGATGGCGGCGGATGAAGCCGAGGGCGCCCGATCGCACATCGCTCGAGTCGACGCCTACGATCCGGCCGCGCCCGCTGGCGCTCGTCGCGAAGCGCTCGACCGCCGGCGCCTCCTCGCCGCAGGCCGTGCACCAACTCGCCCAGAAGACGACGAGCGCCGGGCGGCCGCCGTCACCTGCCAACAGGCTCTTCAGCGTGAGCGGACCGCCGATCAGCGCTTCGTGCGGCAGCGCGGGCGCGGCGCGACCGCTCGCCGAGTGGGAGGCCAGCCCGAGCACGGCCGCCACGGCGAGCGTGGCGAGCAGCGCCGCCGTACCTCCGATCAGCCGCAGCCGGCGCGCCATCGCGGCGGCGCTCAGCGGGCGGCCAGCAGCGGCACGTCGTGAGCGATTTGCGCGGGCTGGAAGCTCGACGCGTACAGCGTCAGCCGCTTGCCGGACGCGGTGACGCCGTAGACGAGCCCGTTGTGGTTGATGAACTGCGGCTGCTGCGCGTCGCGTTCGGAGCCCACCCCCCACGCCTTCCACACTGCCGCGAGTTCCTTGGCGGAGCCGATCAGGTATTGCATGCGGCCGGTCATCTCGTGACGCGCGAGGAACGCCGCGACGGCCTTCGGCGTGTCGCCGCGCGGGTCGACCGAAACGGCGATCACCTGCACTTTGGAGGCTGTCTTTGGGCCCATCAGGTTGAGCGCGACGCGCAGGTTGGACGTGATCAGCGGGCAGATGTCGGGGCAGTTCGTATAGAGGAACGTTACGAGCACCGCCTTGCCGCGATAGGCGTCGATGTTCACTCGCTGGCCGAGGTAATTGCGCAGCGACAGCGGCGGCGCGGTCCGCGCTGGTGTGAGCAGCCCTTCGGCGTCGAAGTCGGCGGCGCGCGCCTGGCTGCGCGCCTTCGCCCCCGACGTGCCGCCGATCGCGACGACGGCGACGACGCCCGCCACCGCCACCAACACGAGCAGCGAGAGCAGCACTCGCGGGTCGAGTCCGTTCTTGCGCATCAGACTGCGAAGTTATCAGCGTGCGCGCTGATTCGCGGCAGCCGGCGGCGATGGCGGCGCGTCGGCAAGAATGCTTGCAGACCTTCCCATGTGATGCATCTTGCAGCGCGATCTGTTACTTTGGCGCCTGTTCGTGCCGAATCCGGGGCCCCACGGGGCTCCGGAGCGGGGGACCCACTGCAGCCGAGAGGCTGCTGGGGCGAATCGCCACACAGTGTGGCGTAGCGTAGACGTTTACGCGAGCCCGTCAGCTAACCCCGTAGGCGCCATGCCATGGAATCGAAAGGACGCCTCGGATGTCGGGATCCCCGCGTGATCTTGCTGTTGTCGACCACTGGAGTGCCTCGCTGGAGCGCTCGCTCGCACGCCGTGCACGCGCTGAGCGTCCGCGCCCGCGTCGCGGCGCACACTCCGGCGCGTCGCTGTCGGCGCTGCTCGAGCACAGCGACACGCCGCGCGATCTCGCCGACGTCGCGCCGTGGCAGCTCTCGCTCGGCCGCTCGCGCGCCCGCCGCCGCGCGGCGCAGCTGCGCTTCGTTCCCGCCAGCTCGCGCGCCAAGCGCGTCTCGCTGGGAGCGCTCGCGGCGCTGACAGTCGGTCCGACCGCGAGCCTCGCGAGCGGCCAATCGACGATCGGCCCCATCAACAGCCCCGAACCGGCAACGACGACAGAACACGTGATCGTGCTCTCGGGCGGCGCCGAAGGCAGACAGGTACAGCTGCTGCAGAAGGCGCTCGGCGGGGTCAAGGTCGACGGCGTCTTCGGGCCCGAAACCGAAGCCGCGGTCAGGAGCTTCCAGAGCAGCAGGGGCCTGACCGCCGACGGCATCGTCGGCCCGCAGACGAGCGCAGCGCTGCGCACGCAGAGCGCCGCCAACGCGTTCATCGCAGACGTCGCCACCACGCTCCCCGGAACCGCGACACTGCCCGCCGCCCCAGCCGCGCCCGCGCCCGAAAGCGAAGTCGCCGCGGCGTCCACGACCGACGTCGCGGACACGACGAGCAGCGCGACGGGCGGCTCGGAAGCCGTCGCGGAAGTCGAACCGGCCGAAGCCGAAGCCGAAGCAAAGAGCGTCGCGGCCGAAGAACAGACGCAGGAAAAGCATGCGCAAGAAACCGAAGTCAGCGCCGTCAAACAGCTGCAGAGCGCGCTGCACGTGAGCCCGGACGGCGACTTCGGCCCCGCGACCGAGGCCGCGGTCCGCCGCCTGCAGGCCCGCCATGGCCTCACCGTCGACGGCATCGTCGGGCCGGCGACGTGGAACGTGATCGGCGTGCACGCCCAGGACACGCTCACGCCGCCCGCCTCCGCCCTGCCCAAACCCAAGGCGCCCCGGCCGACGACCGCGACCGCGACCGCCGCGACGAGCGACGAAGGGCTCACCCCAGGAAGCGGCGGCACGGCCGAAGCCGCGACGGCGACAGCTCCGGCGACGGGCGCGACCGCCGTCGAGTGGCTGCAGAAGGCACTGAAGCTACCCGTGGACGGCGAATTCGGTCCGGAAACCGAGGCCGCGGTGCGCCGTCTGCAAGCTCGCCACGGCCTCACGGTCGACGGCGTCGTCGGGCCCTCGACGTGGTCGGTGATCGGCGTGCAGGACGCGAACACGCTGACGCCGCCCCCCTCCGCGCTCGCCGCGCCGAGCACCTTCTCCGCTGAGACCTCGGGCACCGGCGAAGCGGCCGGCGGCGGCGAAGCCGAAAGCATCGTCGCTCGCGTGATCGCCGCCGCCGACGAAATCGCGACGCGGCCTTACGTGTGGGGCGGCGGCCACGGCTCGTTCGAGTCCGCCGGCTACGACTGCTCGGGCTCGGTCTCCTACGCGCTGCACGGCGGCGGCCTGCTCAGCTCGCCCGAGGACTCCACCGGTCTTGAGTCATTCGGCGAACCCGGCCCCGGCAAGTACATCACGATCTACGCCAACGCCGAACACGCCTACATGGTCATCGACGGCAAACGCTTCGACACGGTCGCGCTCGCGGAAGGCGGCTCGCGCTGGGGTGGCCCGTCCGACGACGGCGGCGGCTTCGTCGAACGCCACCCCGCCGGCCTGTAGCACCCGCGCGAGCGTCCCGTCCCAAGCGCGTCCTAGCCTGCGCCGCCCAACAAGCGAAGGCGGATAGGAGACGAGGCGATGCTGGCGCGGGCGCACGCGTTCACGATCGATGGGCTGCAGACGCGACACGTGAGCGTCGAGGTCGACGTGCGCGCTGGACTCCCCGGCTTTGCGATCGTCGGACTCGCGGACGCTGCAGTGCGCGAGGCGCGCGAGCGCGTGACCACTGCGATCCTCAACTCCGGCTATGAGTTCCCCGCGCGGCGCATCGTCGCGAACCTTGCCCCGGGCGACGTGCGCAAGGCGGGTCCCGGTCTCGATCTGGCGCTCGCTTGCGCTGTGTTGGGAGCGAGCGGACAGCTGGCGCCGGAGAGCCTCGAGCGAGTG
>JASLHP010000092.1 GCA_030149625.1 Solirubrobacteraceae bacterium | reverse complement strand
CGGTGGTGGCGTCGGTCGTGAACGTGAGCGCGACGTTCCTCGTGTATCTGCTCGGCCTGTACAACGTTCACTTCATCTTCGACTTCGTCAAGGCGGCGGCCGGGACGAACGTCCACTACACGGCCCACGTGGAGTTCGCCGTGTTCGGTGCGATTCTCCTGCTCGACCTGCTCACGAACGTCTTCTCGAGCCACCTCGTGTCGATCTTCAACGGCATCTCGGTGTGGTGGCACGTGATCGGCGTGGGCGTGATCGTGGTGATCCTGATCGCGGTGCCGAGCCACCACGCGAGCCTCTCCTACGTGTTCGGGCATCGCGCCAATGTCTCGGGCTTCAGCGGTCACATGTACTGGTTCTACGTACTGCCGCTGGGCTTCCTGCTGACGATGTACACGATCACCGGCTACGACGCCTCGGCGCACGTCTCCGAGGAGACGCACAGCGCGGCCGAGTCCGCGCCCAAAGGCATCTGGCGCTCGGTCTTCTACTCAGCCGTGATCGGGTGGATCGTGCTGCTGGCGATCACGTTCGCGATCCAGAAGAGCCACGAAGGCGAAATCCTCAAGGCGGGGTATCCGGCGCTGACGATCTTCACGACCGCGCTCAGCTCCTCGGCGGCGAAGGCGGTGATCCTGATCTCGACCGTGGGGCAGCTGTTCTGTGGCGTGGCCTGCTGCACGAGCGCATCGCGCATGACGTTCGCGTTCTCGCGCGACGGCGCCGTGCCGGGGCACAACCTGTGGCGGCGCCTGGGCAAGAACAGGACGCCCACGTGGTCGGTGCTGTTCGTCGTCGTGTTTGCCGCGATCATCACCTTCCCGGCGTACTTCCCGAACAAGCTGGGCACGCCCGTGGCGTTCCTGGCGGTCACTTCGATCTCCGTGATCGGCCTGTACATCGCCTACACGATCCCGGTGTTCCTGCGCTGGCGCATGGGCTCGGAGTTCAAAGCGGGCCCGTGGACGCTGGGAAGCAAGTACAAATGGATGAACCCGATCGCGTTCTGCTGGGTGGCGATCTGCGTGGTGATCTTCTGCCTGCCGTTCGCGCCGGCGGGCGTGTTCTTCAAGTCGGGCTTCGAATGGTCGGCCGTCAACTACGCGCCGCTCGTCACGATCGGCGTGATGGCGGCGGTCACGATCTGGTTCGTGGTCTCCGCGAAGCGTACGTTCAAGGGCCCGGTGCGCACGATTGACGATCTCGACTCCTCGATCGCGCTGCCGGACGTCGCGCAGGCCCCCTGAGGCTCGGGGCGCGTTAGTGAATAGTTGGCTCCGCCTATCGGCTCCGCCGTCGATGGATGGCGCGGCGGCGGCGATCGAGGATCGGCTGTGAGCGCTCGGCTGTCGGTGATCGAACCGGCGACCGAGCAGCTGCTGGCGGAAGTCGAGCGCGCGGACGTCGAGGAGGTCGACGCGGCGGTCGCGCGCGCGAAGGCGGCGCTGGCGGGGTGGCGCGCGCTCCAGCCGGGCGAGCGCGCGCGTATGCTGCACGCGCTCGCCGACACGCTTGGCGGCCACCGCGAGGAGCTGGCGCTGCTGGAGGCACGCAACGCGGGCAAGGCGATCTGCGACGCGCGCGGCGAGATGGGCATGGTGGTGGACACGTTCCGCTACTACGCCGGCGCACCCGAGCGGCTGCTCGGCGACACGATCCCGGTGGCTGGCGGCGAGGCGTTCACGGTGCGAGAGCCGCTGGGCGTGGTGGGCTTGATCACGCCGTGGAACTTCCCGCTGACGATCGCCTCGTGGAAGCTCGCGCCGGCGCTCGCGGCGGGGAACACGGTCGTGCTCAAGCCGGCGGAGCTGACGCCGCTTACGGCGCTGCGCTTCGCGGAGCTGGCCGGCGAGGCGGGCATTCCCGAAGGGGTGGTGAACGTGATCGTGGGCCCGGGCCGCACGTGCGGACAGCGCCTCGTGGAGCACCCTGACGTGGCGAAGATCGCGTTCACGGGCTCCACCGAGGTCGGCGCGTCGATCGCGGCGGGCGCGGCGGCCCAGATCAAGCGCGTGACGCTCGAGCTGGGCGGCAAGTCCGCGAACGTGATCTTCGCGGACGCAGATCTCGAGGCGGCGGCGGCGGCGGCGCCGTCGGCGGTGTTCGGCAACGCCGGCCAGGACTGCTGCGCGCGTTCGCGCATCCTCGTGCAGGAGAGCGCGCTGGAGCGCTTCCTGGAGCTGCTGGAGGGACACGTGAAGGCGTTGCGGGTCGGCGACCCGCTGGACGAGAGCACGCAGATGGGCCCGCTGATCTCAGCGCAGCAGCTCGAGACGGTCGGCGCGTTCGTCGACGGGCAGGCGCCGGTGGCGTTCCGCGGCAGCGCACCGGACGGACCCGGCTTCTGGTTCGCGCCGACGGTGCTCTCGCCCGTGCGCGCGAGCGACCGCGTGGCCCAGGAGGAGGTGTTCGGCCCGATCGCGGCGGTGATCGCCTTCCGCGACGAGGCCGACGCGGTCCGCCTCGCCAACGACACGATCTACGGTCTGTCGGGGTCGATCTGGACGCGCGACGGTGCACGCGCGCTGCGCGTGGCGCGCGCGATCGACACAGGAGTGCTGTCGATCAACGCGAACACCTCCGTGCGCGTGAGCACCCCGTTCGGGGGCTTCAAGCAGTCGGGTTACGGGCGCGAGCTTGGCCCACGCGCGCTCGAGGCGTACACGGAGCTGAAGACGATCTACTACTCCACGGAGCGATGACGATGGCTGAGGCGACCGGCAGGCTGGCGGGACGGGTGTGCGTGGTGACGGGCGCCAGCGGCGGCATCGGCGCGGCGACGGTCGCGACCTTCGAGCGCGAGGGCGCGACGGTGGTCGGCGTGGATCTGCAGCCCGACTCGCCGGGGGCGCTGGCGCTGCAGGTGGACGTGACGGACGAGCGGCAGGTCAGCGACGCCTACCGGCGGGTGCGCGAGCGCTTTGGACGCATCGACGTGCTGTTCAACAACGCCGGCATCTCGCCGGGCGACGACGGCTCGGTGATCGAGACGACGCTCGAGGCATGGGAGCGCGTGCAGAGCGTGAACCTGCGCAGCGTGTTCCTGTGCTGCAAGCACGGCATCCCGCACCTGCTGGAGAACGACGGTCCGGCGCGTGGCTCGGTGATCAACACGGCGTCGTTCGTGGCGGTGATGGGCGCGGCCACCTCACAGATCTCCTACACCGCCTCGAAGGGCGGCGTGCTGGCGCTGTCGCGCGAGCTGGGCGTGGAGTTCGCGCGCCGCGGCGTGCGCGTCAACGCGCTGTGCCCCGGCCCGGTGGACACGCCGCTGTTGAAAGAGCTGTTCGCCGAGGACCCCGAGAAGGCCGCACGGCGGCTCGTGCACGTGCCGATGGGCCGCTTTGCGCACGCCGATGAGATCGCGCGGGGCGCGCTGTTCCTGGCGAGCGACGACTCGAGCTACGTGACCGCGTCGACGTTCCTGATCGACGGCGGTCTCAGCGGCGCCTACACAACGCCGTTGGACTGAGCGCACGCGCCGCGCGTCAGCCGCGTTCGGCCTCCGCGACCGCGCGCTCGAGCGCGGCGTGCCCGGCGCTCAGCACGGGCTCGCCGTGGGAGACGAGTATCCGCTCGATCGGCAGCTCCAACAGCGGCCGCATGAGCGCCGCGATGTCGGCGCGGTTCGCGCGCGCCTCCGTCAGCCAGCTCTGCGGGCACACGCGCACACCACCCGCCCCGTCGCCGATCAGCCTGTCGCCGGCGACGAGCGCCGCGACGGCCGGCAGCCACATCAGCGTCTCCTCGGCGCCGTGCAGCGGGCGCGGCTGCACACCCGCTGGCACGTCGTCCCACGCGCGCGTCGTGTTCGCGCGGTAGCGCTCCGCGAGCCGCTCGCGGTCGCGGCGATGCCAGTGAACGGTCGTGAGGATGCTGACCGGGCGCCCTGCCACACGTGCGTCGAGCCACTCCAGGAACGCCTCGCGCGCGTTCGCCGGCAGCAGCGGGTCGCGCGCACTCGCCGGCAGCAGCGGATCGCGCGCGCTCGCCGGCAGCAGCGGATCGATCAGGACGACGGCGGCGCTGGAGGGCTCGTAGAGCACCGAGCCGACGATCGGGTCCCAGTCGCTGGAGCTGCCCGGCTCGGCGCCGGCGCTCCACTGCGGATGCCGCGCGGTCCAGCGCACGAGGCCGGGCACGATCTCGGTGGGCTTCGATGCGTCGATGACCGTAGGCTAGCCACCCGCCGCGCGCAGGCGCCGCGGACTCCGGGCGGCGCGCCCGGGCGGCGCGCCGATTCGCGCTCCAGCTAGCCGCCGATCGGGGCGCGCGCGTTGGTGCCCCAAAAGACTTGGGTGCCGAGCGCGTCGATCACGTTGACGAGCACCAGGTTCAGAGCCATCGACTTGGCCGTCGCCTGTCCGACGCCGACCGGCCCGCCGCTCGCGTTGTAGCCGTAGTAGCAGCCGACGAGCACGATCGCGGTCGCCATCGTCATGCCCTTGATCACGCTGAACAGATAGTCGCCTGGGTTCTGGAATTGCCAGAAGATCAGCAGGTAGCCGCCCGAGGAGATGTAGCCGACCTGATGCACGATCGCGATGTAGGAGCCCAGGTAGGCGACGCCGATCGCGCCTACGTACATGAACGGCAGCACCAGCCACGCGGCCAGCAGACGCGTCGCGCAGAGGAACGTCATCGAGTTGACGCCCATCACCTCCAGCGCGTCGATCTCCTCGGAGATGCGCATCGCGCCGAGCTCCGCGACGATCCCGGTGCCGACCTTCGCGGACATCATGTAGCCGAACACCAGTGGCACCGCCTCGCGCAGATTGCACCACGCGGAGAAGACGCCCGAGTAACCGGGCGTGCCCGCCGCCTCGGTGATATAGGCCGCCTGGATGCCGCACGGGCCGAGGCCGTTGATGAACACGAGTCCCCAGATCACTCCGGTGGAGCCGACGATCAGGATGCCGGACTGGCGCAGCGCCTCGCCGAAGAACCTGAACACGCGCAGGCTCCACACGTCGCGCAGCACTTCGCCCATGAAGCCGCCGAGCTCACCCGTGGCGCCGAGCCATTCGCGCGGCAGCGCGAGCAGGTCGTTCATCGCCAGCGCCGAGGCGATCGAGGATCGAGTCCGGCGAGGACGCGAGGAACGTGGCGCGCATTGCACACGAGCGACTGACGCCGCCGCCGGGCGAACGTCATCGACCGTCTCACTTGAACACCAGGATCTGCGGATGCGTGGCGAGCAGCGTCTGCGTGAACACGTAGTTGAACGCGCCGAGCGCCAGGAACGAGACGACGACGGCCTCGTTGACCGCGCGCCCTACGCCCTCCGCGCCGCCGGACGCGGTCATGCCTTTGTAACAAGAGACGATCGCGATGATCGCGCCGAAGACCGACGTCTTCAGCACCGACCCCCACAGGTCGGTGATGTCCGCGTTGGCGAACAGCGTCGCCCAGAACGGGCCCAGCGAGCCGCCGTTCTCGACGGTCGCGAGCAGGCCGCCGTAGAGCCCGAACAGGATCGCGTAGATGTTGAACAGCCCGGTCACCAGCATCAGCGACAGGAAACGCGGCACGACGAGGTTCTTGACGGGATCGACGCCCAGCACCTGCAGCGCGTCGAGCTCCTCGCGCACCTTGCGTGCGCCCAGGTCCGCGGTGATCGCGGTGCCCCCCACCCCCGCGACGACGATCGCCGTGATCAGCGGGCCGATTTCGCGCACGACGAGGACGAAGAACGCGCCGCCGAGGAAGTCGAGAGCGCCGAACAGCTTCAGGAAGTTCGCTGCCTGCAGGCCGGGCGCGCCGTAGTTGATCGCCACCGTCGAAACGAGCAGCGGCAGCCACACGAGGCGCAGCACGAACATGAACTGCGCGACGAGCTCGCCGCCGTAGACATATGGCGGCAGCGCGGCGGAGGAGACCGTCCTGCCGGCGAGCAACATCATGTCGCCGAATTCCTCCAGTACGTGCCTGGCCGGGAGGAAGACCCGTCCTGGAAGAGTCGAGATAGCTCCGCCGCCGCGCCACACACCTACAGTGTACTAGTTGACCAGCACACTAGGCAACACGGTCGCGGCCGTCTACAGTTCCTTGCATGAGCCACGACGCATCGGGGCCGTCCGTTCTGGACATCAGCGTCGATCGCGACGCCGAGATCCCAATCGGCGTGCAGCTCGCGTGGGCGCTGCGCTCGCGTATCCGCGACGGCCGCTTCCAGCCCGGACAGCGTCTGCCCGGACTGCGCGAGGTGGCGGAGGCGACGGGCGTCAACGTCAACACCGCCCGCACCGTGTACCAGCGCCTCGAGCAGGAGGGCCTGATCGACAGCCAGCAGGGCAGCGGCACGTTCGTCGCAGCATCGCCGCAGCAGCTCTCGACGGTGACGGCGATCGCCGCGGGCGCGGCGCGCGAAGCGCACGACACCGGCGTGGACCCGCGCGAGGTCGCCGCCGCGCTGTACGTGTCCCCTGCCTCCACGCGCCAGCCCGTCGACGGCGAAGCCGAGCGCCGGCGCGCGCTGCGTGGCCAGATCGCATCGCTCGAGCGCACCCTCGGCGAGATCGAAGCCAAACACCCCGGCGTAGCGCCTGCGCGCGCGGCCACCCACGCCGGCATCGGACCGACGCTGCTCGACGCCGCCGAGCTCGAGCAGGTGCGCACGATGCTCGTGCGCCGACTCGCCACAGTTCAGGCAGCGATCGACGCGCTGAGCGAGGAG
>JASLHP010000085.1 GCA_030149625.1 Solirubrobacteraceae bacterium | reverse complement strand
ATGCGTTCGCGGCGATCAGTCGCGCACTCGATCCCGAAGCGTTCGCGCGAGCGCACCCATTCGTCTTCGTTCCCGAGGCAGCGGTTCGGCACAGGCCGCTCGTCGACATCTCCGCCGAGCTGATGGCGGCTGAGTCGGTCGCCGCTGAGCAGGTGAGCGCCGAGGATGTGACAGCGGTTCTCACGGCCGTGCTCGACCGGCTCGGAGCCGCGCATCACCGGCCGTTCTCGCGCTCCTGAGCCGGCGAGCCAAGTCGCTGAGGAGACCTGCCAGGAGAACGCGAGCATCGAGGAGGCGCTCGTTCTCGTAGACGACAGCGCGTTCGCGAGCGGCCCCGCGAACGGCGGCCGCGCGGCCTCGATCGCGAACGGCGGCGAGGACACGGACGTGTGCCCGGCGAGCGCGACCGTGTTCGTGCCGGGTGTTTGCGCCGCGTCGAAGTCGAGCGCGTAGACGTGGTCGAAGCGCGTGCTCCAAGACCCCAGCGTCGCGCCGACCGTGCCCGTCAGCGCGCCGGCTCCCTGCGCGCTCCGCCGACAAGCTTGCACACCCGCCTCATCTGCGAAGCGTAACTGTCAACCCAGCCGGCGGCGCCGAGTGGGCACCGCGAGTGCGAGCTCGCCCGCGCGGGCGCCGCCGCTGCGTCTCAACCCGGCGCGTCCTCGCGCAGCGTGCGCGCCAGCGCGGCCATCGCTTCGAACGCGGCGAGCGGGTTCGGCGGATCGTCCTCGCCCGACAGCTCGGCGTAGATGTTGGCGACGTTGACGACGAGCCGCTCGCGCTCGCGCCAGTCGACCCAGCGATCGAGTGAGATCGCGCGCGCCGCCTCGAGTGCTCCCATTCCCTCGCTGTGACACGTTTGCGCCTGCTCGTAGAGGTATTCGAAGTACGCCTTCAGCTCCCGCACCGCATCCGGCTCCGCCAGCGGTCCGTGTCCGGGCACGATCACCTCGACGTCCATCGCGAGGATCCGCTCGCACGCGGCGATCCAGTTGGACACAGGTCCCGCCCACGCGATCGGATGCGCGCCGGAGAAGAGTATGTCTCCGGAGAACAGCGCGCGCCGAGCCGGCACGTGCACGAGCGTGTCGCCGCGAGTGTGGGCGGGGCCGACCTCGATCAGCTCCAGCTCCAGCTCGCCCACCCTGATTGCGAGCTCGCCGTCGAACGTCTGCTGAGGCAGCGCGAGCTCGATCCCGTCGAAGTCGAACGCGCCGAAGCACTCGATGAAGAACGCGCCGAGCTCGCCCATCGCCGGCGCCTGCTCGATCAGGGCCGCCATCGTCGCCGGCGGCAGCTCGACCATCTCCGCCGCGGTCCGCCCTGAGGCGACGATCCGCGCGCCGCCGACAAGCTGATTGCCGTAGCAGTGGTCGCCGTTGGCGTGCGTGTTCACAAGCGTGTCGATGCGCTCGGCGCTGGGCACCGCGCGGCGCATCGCGCGCAGCATCTGCTCGGTCAACGCGAGGTCGTAGAGCGTGTCGATGAGCAGCGTGTGCTCGCCGTCGACGACGAGCCCGGCGTTGCTCCAGCCCCAGCCGCCGTCGGGCTGCAGGTACGCGTACAGGCCATCACCGACCTCGTGCAGGCCCTTCGTGTAGCTCATCCCCGACGCATGCTCGCACAGCGCGATCCTCGCGAGGATGCCGTTCGATCGCGCTCGCGATGCTCGCCGAGCTCGGCGCGCCGCTGGGCATCCACCACCCGTCCTACCCTTCCGCGCGCCAGCGGCGGTAGAGCTCGGCGAAATCCTCGCGCATCGCAGGCGTCATGTCCTCGGCGTGCAGGCGCCCCGTGAGCTGGATCGTGGTGCGCATCTGGCGCAGATACTCGGTGCAGTGCTCGCACGCCGCCAGATGCGCTTCGAAGCGCTTGCGTTGCGAGCGCGTGAGCGCGCCTTCGAGGTAGTCGGTGATCAGCTCGACCATCTCTTGGCACACCAGCTCGCTGCGCGACCAGAACATCGTCAAGTGCCTCCCAGCCTGTCTTCGAGCGCCTGGCGCAGGTGGCTGCGCCCGCGGTGCAGCAGCACGCGCTGATTGGCGTCGCTGATCGCGAGCGCCTCGCAGACCTCGGGCCCGCTCAGCTCAGCGACGTCACGCAGCATCACCACCTCGCGCTGTCGTGCCGGCAGCGCGTCGAGCGCCTCCTGGATGTGATCCGTCAGCCCCTGCGCGAGCATGCGCTCATCGCTGTCCTCGACCCAGTGCTGCGGCGGTGACATCCACGCCCCGGAGTCGTCGAATCGAGATCGGTCGACGACCGGTCCGGCGTCCCCGACGGCCACGCTGCGATGCTCACGCACGCCGGTGCTCATCGCACGGTTGACGAGAATCCGAAACAGCCACGTCCGAAACGACGAGCGTCCGGCGAAGCTGTCGATTCCGTGCAGCACGCCCATCCACGTGTCCTGCACGACCTCCTCGGCCACGGCGCGGCTCGGAACGTACGAGCCAGCCAGGCGCAGCATCGCCGCATGATGGCGCGCGACGAGCACCACAAACGCCTGCTCCTCGCCCGCGCGCAGCCGCGCCACCAGCTCGCCGTCCTCGTCCACGACCGGCGCCCGGCGGCTCCGCGGGCGCGGAACGCCGATCACGGCGATGAGGGCGATCAACCCCACGGCCGCGCTCGGGAATCGGATATTGGAACCTGCGCACAGCTCATGCCGTTCATTCGCCGCCGTGCAGGCTACGGCGCCCGCGTGGGCGCCGCAACCCACGTGGCATGATCAGCCTGCGACGATGCCCTCGCCGCCGACAGCGTTCGGCACGGTGATCGAGCCGATCTCGGTCAACGCGCCCTGCGGTTCCACGGCGAACTCGTCGATGACCCCTTCGGCGCCCGCCTGTACGTACAGGAAGCGACCTTCGGGCGTCGCCGCCGCATCGACCGGGCCGCCGCTCGTGGGCGTGTCGCCCAACAACGTCAGCAGCTCGCCCCCGAAGCTCGACGAGAACGTGCTCAGCGAGCCGCTGCCGGCGTTCGAGGTATAGAAGCGCCCGCGTGCTCGGACCACCCAGCACGTGGCGGCCTGTTCGCTCGGTACCGCGTCGAGCTGCTCGAGCGCACCGCTTTCCCTCAGTTCGAAGCTCGCGAGCTCGCCGGCGGCCTCGGCAAGGATCACGTGGCCCCTGCGGTCGAAGCTGACCGCGAACGGCACCGTGCCCGGCAGCTGGTTCACGACGGGCGTCGCGGACAGCGCACCGCCGGGATACACCGCGAAGACCTCGACGCTTTCGCCGCCCGCCTTGGTCGTGACGAGCAGCTGAGAGCCATTGGGTGAGAACGCGACTGTGCCCGGTGTGTGCGTGAACTGCGGCGATCCGCTCGTGGCGAGGCCGAGCGCACGATCGGAGCCTGGGATCGGCACGAGGCGCCCCGACGCGACCACGAAGCCCTGCAGCGAGCCGCCATTCAGCCCGTTGAGCACGTACACGACGCCGCCGTCGACGGCAACGCTGACGGGGTAGCTCCCGCCCGAGCCGATCACCTGACGCAGCGCGAGCTTGTCGCCGAGCACGGCGAACACCGACACTGTGTCGCTCGCGGCATTGACCGCGTAGAGCAGGCCGTCGCGGCTGTCGTAAGCGAGCGAGCCCTGTGAGGCGAGGTGATCGACAACCGATCCTTCGAGTTGGCCGCCGAGCCCGCCGGTGTCGTAGATGCCGGCCTGTGTCAGCGTCCCTTCGCTGGAGCGGTCGTAGACGACGACCTGGTTGCCCTTGAGGTTGTCCGTCTGCGCGAATACCGCGCGGAACGTCGGCGCCGCGAACGCGCTGGCGCCGACGATGCAGAGTGCCGCCACGGCGAGGACTGTCGCCACGCCGAGGCGAGTGATTGCTCTCATGAAATGTCTCCTGCCAATCGGGGAAATTGGACCTGCGGGGTTCAGTCCGTCCAATCGCCGATGCGTTACACCGCGCGCGGCCCCGCGCCAGTGCCTCGCTCGCGGGGCCCGCGAGAGGCGCGCGTCGAATGCGTGTGGCGTCGAATGCGTGTGGCGTCGAATGCGTGTGGCGCGCGTCGAATGCGTGTGGCGGGCGCGGGCGAGGAGTATCGTGAGCGCCAAGGAGGGAGTGACCATGTACGACTATGTGATCGTGGGAGCAGGGTCCGCCGGCTGCGTGCTCGCAAACCGGCTGAGCGAGGATCCGGACGTGCGCGTGCTGTTGCTCGAGGCTGGGCCACCGGACGTCAACCAGAACATCCACGTACCGCTCGGCTACCTGAAACTCGGCGGCACGGAGGTCGACTGGGACTATCACTCGGCGCCCGAGGGGGAGTGCAACGGCCGGCGTATCACGCTGCCTCGCGGCAAGGTGCTCGGAGGTTCCTCGTCGGTCAACGCGATGGTCTACATTCGCGGCAACCGCCTCGACTACGACGAATGGGGCGTGCCCGGTTGGTCATCGGCGGACCTGATGCCGTACTTCATAAAGGCCGAGGACAACGAGCGCGGCGCATCGCGGTGGCACGGCGCCGGCGGCCCACTGCCCGTCAGCGAAGAGCGCTCGGGCAACCTCATCTCACGCGCGTTCGTCGACGCCGGTGAGCAGGCGGGCCTCGCGCGCAACGAGGACTTCAACGGCGCCGAGCAGGACGGCGTCGGGCTGTACCAGCTCACCCAGCGAGGCGGC
>JASLHP010000073.1 GCA_030149625.1 Solirubrobacteraceae bacterium | reverse complement strand
GCCCCAGCTATCGCTGATGACGGTTGCTTCGGCCGCCGCCTCGTCCTCCGCCGCCTCGAGGTTGCTATTCGAGGCGCTCGTCGCCTCGATCAGGTGAATGTGACATGCCGGGCAGACCGCTGAGACCATGTCCAGGTCGAGCGAGATCTCGCCGGACCAGCCAGCGTTGCTCACGGGGTAGTTGCCGGCTTCCCCTTTCTGGTTCAGCTTGCGGAAGCACCCGTTGGCTTCCGTGCATGACGCGATGTCGTACCTTTCTCGATATTTGCGCAGGTCAGCTTCGGCGTTCGGGTCGTTGTAGGCGTCCACGATCGCGACTGTGTTGCCCGCGCCCAGGCCGGATTCCGTCGGCAGCTTGTAAGCGTTGATCAGGTCTTCCGGGCTCAGGCCGCCATGTTCCCCGCTGCCTTCGGCGTGTGCGGCACTCGTGACCGTGAACGACATGCACTGCATCGTCCGTCCGGTCGCGGCCGGACACACCGGCTTGATTTCTTCCGCTCTCGCGCTCGTGCTGCCGAGCAGCAGCAGCGCGAGGGCAAGCAGCGCCGCTTGCACACCGGTACGACGGCCTCCGAGACGACTTCCCATGAACCTCTCCCTTGGTCGTGTCAGTTGTGCCGCGGGAAGAACCCAAGCGGCCGCTGCTGCTGCGCTGGCGCACTCGTCGGCACGCGACTGGCGACGCTCGACAACGTTTGCGCCACCGTAGTCACCTTCCAAGCCCGAGGTCAATACGAGATGTAGAACGTTCTTGTTATGGCTTACATGCGGCTCGGCAGGCCGCTCGACGCCGGCACCGTTCGGCTCGCGACTCGGAGAATCCGCGCTAACAAGCGCCCGATGGCGGCAGCTTGACGAGACCGATGAAGAAGTCATCGATCTGGTGCACGATGCGCGTGAACTGCTCGAAGTCGACGGGCTTGGTGATGTAGGCGTTCGCGTGCAGCTTGTAGGCGCCGAGGATGTCCTCCTCGGCCTCGGACGTGGTGAGCACGATCACGGGAATCGTCGCCAGACTCGGATCGCCCTTGATCTCGGCGAGGACCTCGATCCCGCTCTTACGCGGCAGGTTGAGATCCAGCAGGATCAGGTCGGGCCGCACGGCGCTCGCGTGGCTGCCTTCGCCGCGCACGTATTGCAGCGCCTCGGCGCCGTCGCTGACGACCGCGAGCAGATTGCCGACCTTGTTGTCCTCGAACGCCTCGCGTACGAGCAGCACGTCGCCGGGATCGTCATCGACGAGCAGCACCGAGATCAGGTTGGCGTTCATGACTCCTCCTCGTGGGCGATCGGCTGTGTGGCAGGCTGCTCGACATCGACGAGCGGCAACGTGAAGCAGAGCCTGGCTCCGGGGCTGTGGTCGGCGTCGAGCCACATGCGCCCGCCGTGATACTCCACGATCTTGCGACACATTGCCAGCCCGATGCCGGTCCCTGGGTAGGCCTCCTTGGTGTGCAGTCGCTGGAAGATGACGAAGATCCGCTCGGCGTACTCTGGCTCGACGCCGATGCCGTTGTCGGTGCAGCTGAGTTGCCACAGGCTGCCTTCCCGGTGCGCCGCGAAGCGCACGAGCGGTGCCTGCGAGCCGCGAAACTTGACCGCGTTGGCGATCAGGTTCTGGAGCAGCGACACGAGCAGCGTGCGCTCGCCCCGCACGACCGGGAGCTCGACTTCGGGCACGCTCGCCCCGCTTTCCTCCAGCACGCGCGACAGCGACGACTTCGCCTCGGCGAGGACGTCGCTCAGCTCGACGAGCTCCAGCCTGCGACCGCTGCGCCCGACGCGCGAGAACGCGAGCAGATCGTTGATCAGCACCTGCATGCGCTTGGCGCCGTCGACCGCGAACTCGATGTACTGGTCGGCGCGCTCGTCGAGCTGACCGTGATAGCGGCGCTCGAGTGCTTGACAGAAGCTCGCGACCTTGCGCAGCGGCTCCTGCAGATCGTGGGAGGCGACGTAGGCGAACTGCTCCAGCTCCGCGTTGGAGCGATTCAGCTCGAGCGTCTGCGCCTCGAGTGCCGCGTGCGCCGCTTCGACCGTCGCGAGCTCGCTGACGATGCGCGTGCGCATCGCGTCGATCTCGCCGCCGAGCCGCTCGATCTCGCGCGGCGCGCCGCGGGCGGCGACGGGCTTCTCGAAGTCGCCCGCGGCAACCTGCTCGGCGTCGCGGCCAAGCGCGGCCAGCGGGCGCGTGATGATCGCGCGCAGCAGGATGCCCGCGCCGATCACGCTGCCCAGGATCAAGCCGGCCGCGACGAGCAGCATCGCCTCCAGGAAGCTCGCGTCGCTGTCGAGCCGCCGGCGCGCGTCCGCGAGCTTCGCGGAGAGCTCGCCGCGCAGCCGCGCGAGCGATTTGCGGATCGCGTCGAACAGCCCTTTGCCCGAGAGCGTGCGCGGGACCGCGCCGGTGTGGCCTTCCGCGGTCCGCCGCATGATCGGCGCGACGAACTGCGACTGCCACGCGCTCGCGCGAGCGCGCGTGTCGCGCAGGTACGCGTCCAGCTTCAGGCCTTCCGGGCCGGCTCGGCTTTCGAGCTCGCGATATGCGAGCACCTCCGCTTCGCGGCCGTTTTCGTACGGTTCGAGCGATCGCCGGTTGCCGCTGAGGATGTAGCCGCGCACGCCGGTCTCCTCGTTGATCAACGCATTTTCGAGGCCGAGCGCCGCCTGCAGCGCCGGCTCGACCTGGTCGAGCACGTGCCGACGTTGATCGCTGAGCCTGTGGTTGGCGACAAGCGCGAGCCCCACGCCGATCACCGCAAAGGCGAGCAGCACCCCGATCGTGAGCGCGAGCCACTGCCCGACGCGCAGACGCGCGAGCAATCGGCCCCGCGGGACGGGCGGCGTCGCGCTCAAGCCACGTCCGAGCCGTCGCTTCGCGAGCCGATCAGCAACATCGCGACGTCGTCGGTCAGCTCGCCGCCGTTCAGCTCTTCGGCACGCGAGATCAGCTCCGTGAGCAGCTCCTCGGGCTGCTCACGCCAATCTGGGCGCGCCCTGACGTGCTCGGCGACCATGCTCTGCAGCCGATCCTCTCCCAGACGCTCCGAGCCGGCGCCCACCCTTCCCTCGGTGATGCCGTCCGTGTACAGCAGCAGCGCCCACCCGGCGGGCAGCTCCAGCTCCGAGGAGCTCCAGCTTCCCTTGCCGAGGCCGATCGGCGGGCCGCCGGCGGTGCGCGGGACGAGCGAGACGGAGGTCCGATCGATCAGCATCGGCGGCGGGTGGCCGGCAAGCGTCATCGTCGCCTCGTCGTTCATGAGGTCCACCTCGAGCGTGCACAACGTCGCGAACAGCTGCGGCAGGTCGCGTTCGTGCTCGAGCACCAGCTCCAGCGCGCTCATGACCTGCTCGCTGTGCACTCCTGAGATCGTGAGCGCGCGCCAGGCGGCGCGCAGGCACACGCCGATCGCGGCCTCGTCGGGACCGTGACCGCAGACGTCGCCGACGACCACGCGCACGCAGCGCTCCGGCGTCTCGACGACGTCGAAGAAGTCGCCGCCGAGCAGCGCCCGATTTCTGCCGGCGCGGTAGTGCGAAGCGATCCACACCGAGTCGGCATGCACGAGCGGCCGCGGCGCGAGCCCGCGTTCCAGGCGAGCGACCTCGCGCGCCTGCACGTCCGCAAGACGCAGCTCGTGCTGCGCATCCGCTGCCTGGCGACGCACGATCGCGTAGCGGATCGCGCGCGCCAACTGCGCGCCGTCGACGTTGCCCTTGACGAGATAGTCCTGCGCGCCCGCGTCGACCGCGGCCACGCCGGCCGCGGCGTCGTCGAGCCCCGTCAGCACGATCAGGGGAATCGCCGACGCTCGCTGGCGCAGCCGCAAGACGGTCTCGAGCCCGGACGCATCCGGCAGCTGCAGATCCAGCAACACGCAGTCGATGCCCGCGTCGAGCGCCGCGAGCGCCTCGCCGAACGTGCGGCTGCGAGTGATCCGAGCGCCGGGCAGCGCATCGATCAGCAAGTCGTCGACGAGCAGCGCGTCGCCGTCGTCGTCCTCGACCAGCAGCACCCTGATCGCATCATGCGCCGGAGGTGAGGAGTAAGCGGGTCGCGCCGCTGGCGAGCGCGCTTCGTCGGGTGTGCGAGAACGTCCTGCCATGGCCGGGGGCATCTGATCGTATCCGGCGCCGCGCTCGACGCGAAGATGTTCAATCCCCGCCGACTACGGGTACCTCTTAATCGCGGAGCGTGGCACCGGCCGATGTGGGAGGTGACGAGTGAGCGTTGGAACTCGACTGACAGCGATCGCGCACGACGGGCACGTCGTGCACTTCTACGAGCGCGAGTCTCAGCTCGTCGACACGGTCTGCTCCTATCTGGCAGAAGCTCTCGGCGCCGGCGAGACGGCCGTCATCATCGCCACCGACGCGCATCGGCGTAGCTTCGAGGCGGAGCTCAGGGCTCGCGGCGCCGAGCTCGATCGGGCCGCGGCAGACGGGCGGCTCGTGTTGCTCGACGCGGACGCGACGCTGGCGGCGTTCAGCGACGACGGGAACATCGACCCTCAGGCGTTCCGTGCAGTGCTCGGCACGCTGCTACGCGACGCCCTGGCGTCTGGTCGAGCGCTGCGCGCCTACGGAGAGATGGTCGCGCTGCTGTGGGATCGCGGCAACGTGCTCGCGGCGATCGAGCTCGAGGAGCTGTGGAACGAGCTCGGACGCGAGCTGTCGTTCTCGCTGCTCTGCTCTTACGCGTCAGCGTCCGTCGCGGCATCCGAGCACAGGGTTGCGCTGGAGCGCGTCCGTCGCGAGCACTCCCGCGAGCACGCCCGGCTGCTGGAGCGCCCGCTCGCGGAGGCCGGCGAGCGCGATGAGCGCAGCGACCCCAGTCACGAGCACGCCGGCGCGGCGGCGGAGGCCGGCGTCAGCGCGAGCTTCCCCGCCGAGCCCGGCTCCCCTGGGCGCGCACGCAAGATGGCCACCGCGACGCTGCGACGCTGGGGCCACGACGAGTCGCTCGTCGAAGACGTGAGCCTCGTCGTCAGCGAGCTCGCGAGCAACGCCGTGCGTCACGCCGGCTCCGTCTTCTCACTGGCGCTGGAATCGCGGGGGGCGCTGCTTCGCGTCGCCGTCGAAGATCGTTCGCCGCTCGCCGGCTCAGTGCCCGGCGGGGGTCTTGACCCGCAGCCGCCGCACGGACTGTGCGTCGTCGACTCGCTCACGAGGAGCTGGGGCGTCGAGCCCACGCGCGACGGGAAGGTCGTCTGGGCTCAGCTCACGTGCGCTGCGCCGCCCGGACCGCGCGCGTAGGTCGCTAACCACGGGCGCCGGCTCGAGCGAACTGGCCGCGCCCAATTGCGGCCAGGGCGGCCCAGGCCGGCCGAGGTAGAAGCCCTGCACCAGCGGCACGCCGAGACGGCGGACCGCGCGCAGCTCGGCGTCCGTCTCGACGCCCTCGGCGACGAGCAGGCTGCCGACCTGCTTGGCGTAGCCGGCAAGCGCGCCGACGAGCGCGGCGCGCTCATCGTCAGCGTCGATGCCGCTCACGAGCGAGCGGTCGAGCTTCAGGTAGCTGGGGTGCACGGCTGTGATCTGGCGCAGGCCGGAGTAGCCGGCGCCCATGTCGTCGACCGCGAGGCGCGCGCCGCGCGCGCGCAGCGGCTCGATCACGCTCGAAAGCTCCATTTCGCCGTGTACGAGCGTCTCCTCGGTGATCTCGACGATCAAGCCGGCCAGATCGTCGGCCTGCGCGTCGCCGGCGGCTTCCAGCATCGCCATCGTGGCCGGCTCGAGCAGCACGGGCGCCGACAGGTTGACCGACAGGCTCGTACCGGCTGGACGCTCGCCGAGCAGCTCGAGCGCAGCGCGCACGCACGCACGCTCGAGCTCCGCGCGTTGCCCGAGCTCCTCCGCCAGCGAGAACCAGTGCAGCGGGCTGTTGCCCTGGCGCTGATGGCCGAAGCGCGCGAGCGCCTCGAAGGCGTGCATCGTCCCGTTGCGGATGTCGACGATCGGCTGCACGGCCATCGCCAGCCCTTCTCCCTCGATCAGGCCCGCGAGGCCGTCGCGGGCGCTCGAGAGCTCGTCGGCGCTCAGCGTCTCGTCGGACTGCAGCGGAGCGACGCGCATCGTGCTCGCGGCACGCTCGCTGCGATCGGTCATGCGGGCGGCGATGTCGCCGGCGAGCAGCAGCGTCTCGGCGTTTTCTGCCTGGCGGCGCGCCTGTCGCAGCATGCTGTTGAGCTCGCGTGTCAGCCTGCCGCACGTCAGCAACAGCCCGAGCGCGGCCACGCACAGCGCCGCGTACTGGCCGCTCAGGCTCTGCATGCGGACGACTGGCAGCGCCAGCGCGCTCAGCACGATCAGGCTGCCGGCCCAGTGCGCCCGCCCGCCGCGTGCCATCACGCCGCTGGCGATCGCCGCCAGCCACAGGATGCTGAGCGCGGTCACGCGCTGGTCGCCCATGCCGATGATCAACACGGCCGCCGCCCCGGCGGCCGTCTCCTCGGCTTTCAGCCATGACGGCCGCATGGCCGCCAGCTGCACGAGCGCCGTGAGCTCGACGATCGCGAAGCCCGCGAGCCCGAGCGCCGGGTACGGCAGCATCCGCGGCCACGCCAGGATCAGCGCGATGCCGATCAAGCCCATCGCGACGCGCGTGCGAGCAGCGGTGCGGCGCGCGCGCAGGATGCGCTCGTCGCGCTCGATCGGGATCGCTTCGATCAGCGTGGGAATGGACAGGGGCATGCACCTCAACTTCGACCGCGAGCGACCCGAAACTTAGCTCGGGCGCGGAC
>JASLHP010000408.1 GCA_030149625.1 Solirubrobacteraceae bacterium | reverse complement strand
CTCCGCGAACCAGCGCTTGACGGGGTTCATCGTCCCGTCCAGGTAGTCCTCGCGCTCGACGTGCAGCACGCCGCTCGAGTCGGCGCCGACGATCTGCGTGACGCCGGCCTCGAGCAGGATCTTCGTCACCGCGATGCCGGCCGCGCCAAGTCCGATCACGAGCACTTTGAGGTCCTCGAGCTTGCGGCCGGTCAGCTTGACGGCGTTGAGGACGGCGGCCATCACGACCACGGCGGTGCCGTGCTGGTCGTCGTGGAACACCGGGATGTCGAGCTGCCGCTTGAGCTGGTCCTCGATCTCGAAGCAGCGCGGCGCGGAGATGTCCTCGAGGTTGATGCCGCCGAGCCCGGGCGCCATCAGCTTCACGGTGCGCACGATCTCCTCCGTGTCGGTCGTGTCGAGGCAGATCGGGAACGCGTCGACGCCCGCGAACTCCTTGAACAGGCAGCACTTGCCCTCCATCACGGGCATCGCCGCACGCGGTCCGATGTCGCCGAGCCCGAGGACCGCGGTGCCGTCGGAGACGACCGCGACGGTGTTGCGCTTGATCGTGTACTGGAAGGCCTTGTCCGCGTCGTCGGCGATCGCGCGGCAGACGCGGGCGACGCCGGGGGTGTAGACCATCGAGAGGTCGTCGCGGGTCTTCAGTGGATGCTTGTTGGCCTGTTCGATCTTGCCGCCGACATGCAGCAGGAACGTGCGGTCGGTGGTCTCGATCACCTCGGCGCCCTCGATCGCGGCGATCGCCCCGAGGATGCGCGTCCAGTGATCGCGGTCGGAGGCGTCGACGACGATGTCGCGCACGCTGTGGCCGCCGTCGACCTCGACGAGGTCCACGGCGTCGACCATCCCGCCGGTCTCGCCGATGACGCTCGTGATGCGCCCGAGGATCCCTCGGGAGTCGTCGAGCCTGACGCGGATCGTGAGACGGTATTGGGCGCTTGGAGTCGCGCTCACTTGTGGTGCTCCCTCGGTCGTTGGCGGTGGGGGATGTTAGGAGGTCTCCGGTTTGCGAGCTTGACTCATAGAGTGCGCGGTCATGAACGCCGAGCGCCGCCTGTTCCTGATCGACGGTCCCAGCCTCGTCTACCGCGCGTTCTTCGCGCTGCCCGAGTCGATCGCGACCTCGACCGGGATACCCACCAATGCGATCTTCGGCTTCGCCTCGATGCTCGTGAAGATCGTCACCGAGTACGGCGTGTGTCCGACCGTGGTCGCATGGGATGCCGGCACCTCCGGACGGACCGAGATGTTCCCCGAGTACAAGGCGCAGCGCAGCTCGCGCCCGGACCTGCTCAAGCAGCAATGGCCGGCGATGGAACCGCTGGTGGAGGCGTTTGGCTACAGCAACGTGCGCGTCGAGGGCTACGAGGCGGACGACGTGATCGCCTCGCTCGCGGAGCGCGCGCTGCACGCGAGCCCGCCCGTGCCGGTGACGATCGTGACCGGCGACCGCGATGTCTTCCAGCTGATCGACGAGCGCGACCTCGTGCGTGTGATGGCGACCGCACGCGGCATCACCGAGACCAAGATCTACGACCGCCGGGCGGTGATCGACCGTTACGGCATAGCGCCCGAGCTGATCCCCGACTTCTACGGCCTCAAGGGCGACACCTCCGACAACATCCCCGGCGTCCCGGGCATCGGCGAGAAGACCGCCAGCGAGCTGATCCAGAGCTTTGGCTCACTCGAGCAGGTGCTCGCGCGCATCGAGGACGTGAAAGGCGCCAAGCGCAAACAGAACCTGCTGGAGCACGCCGAGGACGCGCGTGTCTCCAAGCGCCTGGCGACGGTGCAGCGCGACGTCGCCGTCGAGTTCGACGTCTCCGCGGAGGCCGTGCGTGAGCCGGACCGCTCGCGCCTGCGCGAGGTGTTCCGCGAGTACGAGCTGCGCGACCCGCTACGGCGGCTGGAGGAGGCGCTGGGCGACGCCGAGCTGGCGGCGCCCGCGCCGAGCGGCGAGGTGTGCCTCACGGCGCGTGTGCGCGCCGGCGCCGCGGCTGACATCGCGCGGGTCGGCACCGCGGACAGCGAGCTGTGCGTCGCCGTTCGCGCCAACGAGGCGCCCGAGGGCGCGCTGTTCGCCGAGGGCGCGCCGTGGCGCTTCGCGGTGGCCGCCGACGGCGAAGTGCTCGTCGGCGACTGCGTCGCCCCCGAGGAGGTTGCGCTCGCCTGCGGCGAGCGCCCGGTCGTGGCCCACGACGCCAAGGCGCTCGGTGTGGTGCCCGCTCGACTTGCTCACGATACGCTGCTGGGCGCCTATCTGCTCGAGCCGGCCCGGCGCGGCTACCCGCTGGCCGAGCTGTGCGAGGAGCGTGGCTTGGTGAGCGCCATCGAGGATCCCGTCGCCGCCGACGCGTTGCTGCTCGGTGCGCTCGCGGACTGGCAGCGCGAGCAGATCGCAGAGCGCGGCCTGGAGTCGCTGCTGCACGAGATCGAGCTGCCGCTGGTGGCCGTGCTGCGCGAGATGGAGCTCTTGGGGGTGAGACTCGACCTCGAGCGCCTGGCGGAGATCACCGAGCGCGTGCACGAGGAGATCGATGGGCTCGAACGCGAGATATTCAGCCTCGCCGGGACCGAGTTCCTGATCGCCTCGCCACAACAGCTCGGCGAGATCCTGTTCGAGAAGCTCGGCCTGTCGCGCAAGCGTCGTGGCAAGACCGGCTACTCGACCGACGCGCGTGTGCTGCAGTCGATCCGCTCCGAGCATGAGATCATCCCCAAGATCGAGCGTTGGCGCGAGCTCTCGACGCTGATCAAGACCTATCTCGACGTGCTGCCCGAGCTCGTCGACGAGGGCTCGCGGATCCACACGACGTTCCTGCAGGCGGTTGCGCAGACGGGGCGCCTGTCGAGCACCAACCCGAACATGCAGAACGTCCCGATTCGCACGCCGCTCGGTCGCGAGATCCGCGGCTGCTTCGAGGCCGAGCAGGGCAGTGTGCTGATCTCCTCCGACTATTCGCAAATCGAGCTGCGGGTGCTCGCGCACGTCGCCGAGGAGCCGGTGCTGATGGAGATCTTCTCGCGCGGCGAAGACGTGCACACGGCGACCGCCTCACGCGTGTTCGGGGTGCAGGGCGGGGAGATCGACCCGGGGATGCGCTCGAAGGCGAAGATGATCAACTACGGCATCGTCTATGGCCTCTCCGACTTCGGTCTCGCCGATCGCCTCAACATTCCCCGCGCGGAGGCGAAGGAGTTCATCGACGCGTACCTCGAGCGCTTCCCGCGTGTCGCGGAGTTCATGGCGGCGACGATCGAGCAGGCCAAGCAGGACGGCTACGTCACGACGCTGTGGGACCGGCGCCGGCAGATACCCGAGCTGCGCGCGCGCAACTACCAGGTACGCACGCTCGGCGAGCGGCTGGCCGTCAACACCGTGATCCAGGGAACCGCGGCGGACATCCTCAAGTTGGCGATGGTGCGCTGCCACGACGCGCTCGCGCGCTCCGAGCTGCAGACGCGTCTGCTGCTGACGATCCACGACGAGCTGCTGTTCGAGGGGCCGCCCGCCGAGGTGTCGCCCGCGCGCGAGTTGATCGAGCGCGAGATGGTGGAGGTGTGGGGGGGACGCGAGCCGCCGCTGGCCGTCGACATCGGCGCTGGGCGCACCTGGCTGGAGGCGAAGTAGCGCGCCGGGTCGATGTCCGCGCGCGGGCCGGCCGCTTCGCGGTGGGCCCGCGCTTGGACACGCCCTACGCTTGGCCGAGAGTGTGTCTCGTTGATTTGACGGTGTCGTGTTGAGCCGCGGGCTGGCTGTGTTCATCGGGGTTGGCGCCGGCTGCCTGGTGGGCATGCAGGCACCGATCAACGCACGCCTCAAGGAGGGTGTCGGCAGCGTGCAGGCAGCGAGCTTCTCGTTCCTCGTCGGCACGGCGCTGCTCCTGCTGATCGCGGCGTTCGTTCACGGAGGTCTCGGCAGCCTGAGCCAGGTTCGCCACGTCCCCTGGTGGGGACTCCTAGGCGGTGCGCTGGGAGCGGTTTATGTGACTGTGGCGCTGATCGCGGTACGCACCCTGGGCGCGAGCGGGCTCACCGCGGTGGTGATCGCCGGTCAGCTCGTGGTCTCGGTGGCGATCGACCGCTTCGGCCTGTTTGGGCTCGCCAAGCAGCACATCGGCGTCTCGCGGATCGTAGGGCTCGTGCTGCTCGCGGCCGGCGTGGCGCTGGTCGTGCGGCGATAGGGCGGCCGGAGCTTCAGCCTCGCCGGCGCCGGGCATTCTGGCGATCGCTCAGCCGAGCGCGTGCTCGAAGCCCTCGCGCCAGCTCGCGTGCTTCGGCCGCCAGCCGAGCTCGCGCTTGATCCGCGCGTTGCTCGCGCCGCGCAGCTCGCTCATCATCTCGACGGCGATCGGTCCGGCCGCGAGCCTCGCTACCCAGGCGGGAACTCGCCACGGCTTCGGCGCGCCGACCGCGCGCGCGTAGGCGGGCACCCACTCGCGCAGCGGCGCCGGGTCGTCGTCGACGACG
>JASLHP010000361.1 GCA_030149625.1 Solirubrobacteraceae bacterium | reverse complement strand
CAACCAGGAAGGCAAGCGGCCGCTGACGGGCAGCCCGAACCTGTATGTGGACTCCGAAGGCCGCCTCAGGTTCATCGCCACGCTCGCGCCGGCGGACGGGGTGGGGCTCCTGGCCGAGAACGTGCCCGGCGGAGACTGGGTCTCCGAACCGGGGACGCGCAGCACCGAGGTGTCCACCGACGGGGAACATCTCGTGTTCCGTTCGCTGCGCTCGCTGACCGGATATGAAAACGACGGGAGCCCGGAGGTGTTCGTCTACGACGCGGCGACGCGCGTGCTGGCGTGCGCGTCGTGCGCCCCGAACGGTCAACCGCCCAACCCGACACTTCCTGGCGAAGCAGAAATCACACCTGAACATGTATGGGGCCGCGGGGCTCTCCTGCCACCTAGCCTAAATGACAGTTTCCAGCGGCGCTGGATGTCGCAGAACGGCGCGCGCGTGTTCTTCGAAACCGCGCAGTCGCTCAGCCCGCAGGACGAAAACGGGATGCGCGACGTGTTCGAGTGGGAGCGGGCGGCGCAAGCCGGCGAACCCACCAACACCTGCTCCACGGCGTCCCCCGGCTACAGCCCGGTGAACGCGGGCTGCGTGTACCTGCTGTCCGGCGGCACGAGCACCGACAACTCGTTCCTGCTGGACGCCAGCGAAGAAGGCGAAGACGTCTTCTTGATGACGCGGGCCAAGCTCTCGACACAGGCCGTGAACGAAAACATGGCGCTCTACGACGCCCGTGTCGACGGCGGCTTGCCCGAACCGCGGCTGTCGTGCACGGGCACCGGTTGCCAGGGCGTGCCGCCCGCTGCGCCCAGCTATGCGACGCCGGCGAGCGCGACGTTCAGCGGCGGCGAGAACTTCGGCGCGGCCGCCACCGGCGCGGGCACGAAGCAGAGCCCGAAGCCCGTTACCAGAGCCGAGAAGCTCGCCAAGGCGTTGAAGTCCTGTCGGGCGAAGCACAACAAGACCAAGCGCCGAGCGTGCGAAGCGCAGGCGCGTCGTCGCTACGGCACCCGCACGAACAAGGCATCCGCGAACAACCGGCGCAAGCCCTCCCAGCGAAAGAAGCGCTCATGACGACCGTCTCGAACCGACATCCCAAAATGAACACTCCCACGCACCTCGCATCCAGGCACATCGCCTCCGGTCGCCGGATCGTCGCATTGCTGGCACTTTGCCTTGGCCTCGCGATCGCGGCGATGAGTCTCACGCCTTCGCTCGCGTCGGCCGAAAGCTGTCCGCCGGGCTCCGTCTATCGCGACTGCAACGCCGGCTGGATGCTCGAGGCGAACGCGTTCCCGACCACGCTCGCACCCGGCGAAGAAGGCGCGATTGACATTGGGGTGTTCAACATCGGGGCGCACGCCAGCGACGGCCCGGTGATCGTGACCGACACGACGCCGCCGGGCGTGACGGCCACCAGTGCCGGCTTCGACGCAGGGGCGAGCGCGCATCCCTTCTTCGAAGAAGCCCTGTGGGACTGTACGATCGCACCGGGACCCGAAGCCAACAGCGTCGTCACCTGCGAGAACAGCCTCTCCGAAATGCCTCACCTCGCGGGCGGCGCCGGCCTGCCGACGACCCAGTACGAAAGCCACAACCGCGACCAGCTGCTCGGCGTCGTGATCAAGGCGCCCACGAAAGCGGCGCTCGGCGAGAACCGGGTGTCCGTCGCTGGAGGCGGCGCGCCGGCCCAGGCGAGCACCGAAGACCCGATAGTCGTGGGCACCGACCCGGGGAGCTTCCGCTTCAGCGATCTCGACGCGTGGTTCTCGAATGCGGACGGCACCGTCGATACGCAGGCGGGATCGCACCCTTACTCGGCGACGTTCAGCTTCGACCTGGCTTCCGAGTACAACACGACTACCGGCGGTTCGATCGCCGTGGGCGGGGAACCGCGCGAAATCGAAGTCCAGCTGCCGCCGGGATTCGTGGGAGACCCGACGGCGGTGGCGCAGTGCACGCGCCAGCAACTGGACGAACGCAAATGCCCCCCGGCGTCGCAGGTGGGGGTGATCTCCGTCCGCGTCGTCTTCGGACAGTTCTACTACGCCGAGGTCTACAACGTCGCTCCGCCCGCGGGCGTGCCCGCGGAGCTCGGCTTTGAAATCGAAGGCAACGTGACGGTCGTCGACAACGCCGTGCGCTCCGGCAGCGACTACGGCTTGACCTCGCGTACCCCGGGCATATCCGAACGCGCGCTGACACAGGTGAACCTGACGCTTTGGGGCGAGCCCGGCGACACGACCCACAACATCTGGCGGCGCCCGAACCAGGGCGGCGGTTGCAACAGCGAAGAAATCGCCGAAGGCATTTGCGCCTCGCCGGGCGCCGGCAAGCCCTTCCTGACGTTGCCGACCGCGTGCGCGGGGCCGCAGACGTTCTCCGTGCGGGCTGATAGCTGGGAACACCAGACGACCTGGACGCCGACGCTCACCAGCGTCACGCACAACAGCGAAGATCAGCCGATCGGCTTCACCGGCTGCGAACATCTGCGTTTCGCGCCGAGCGTCTCGACCGAACCAGACACCGCTCGCGCCGACTCGCCCACCGGCCTGACCGTCGAAGTCAAGCCCGAAACGGGCGGTCTCTCAGACCCCGAAGGCCTGTCCACCTCCGACATCGAGGACACCACCGTGGCGCTGCCACGCGGCGTCGTGATCAACCCCGGCCAGGCGGCGGGCTTGCAGGCGTGCCAGCCGTGGCAGAACGGCCTCACGACCGAAGCCGAAAAGGCGGAAGGCAAGGAAGACAGCGGCCCGCCGTCGTGTCCGAACGCCTCGAAGGTGGGAACGGACGAAATCGAAACGCCGTTGCTGCCGCACAGTCTGAAAGGCGGCGTGTACGTGCTGCAGTCGAACCCGCCGGAACTGAAGCTGCTGGTGGCGGCGTCGGGCGAAGGCGTGAACCTGAAGCTGGTTGGGGTCGTGCATCTCGACGAAC
>JASLHP010000339.1 GCA_030149625.1 Solirubrobacteraceae bacterium | reverse complement strand
GCCGATCGGGGTTGCCGACGGCCGCACCCATCGCGGCCGGCAGCCCGAAGCCCATCGTGCCGAGGCCGCCCGAGTTGATCCAGCGGCGCGGCTCGGGGAAGTCGTAGAGCTGCGCGGCCCACATCTGGTGCTGGCCGACGTCGCTCGAGACGATCGCCTCGCCGCCGGTCGCCTCCCACAGCGCGCGGATCATGAACTGCGGCTTGATCTCCGCGTCGGTCGTGTCCTCGTAGGCGAGCGGGTACTTGGCCTTCCAGCCGTCGATGCGGCTACACCACGCGTCCAGGCGGGCGGAGTCGGCGCCGATCGCGCGATACTCGATCACGAGCTTGGCGAGCACGTTCTTGGCGTCGCCGACGATCGGGATGTGCGCCGGCACGTTCTTGGAGATCTCCGCCGGGTCGACGTCGATGTGGATGAACTTGGCGCGCGGCGCGAACTCCGAGAGCTTGCCGGTGATGCGATCGTCGAAGCGCGCGCCGACCGCGCAGATCAGATCGGCCTCGTCCATCGCGTAGTTAGCGGCGCGCGTGCCGTGCATGCCCAGCATGCCGAGCCACTGAGGATCCGGTGTCCCGTCGACCACGGCTGGATACGCGCCGAGACCCATCAGCGTGCACGTCACGGGGAAGCGGTCGCTGCGCGCGAACTCACGCAGCTCCGGAGAGGCGTTCGCGTTGACGACGCCGCCTCCGGCGTAGATCACGGGGCGCTGGGCCGCCGCGAGCGCCTTCGCGGCCTGGCGGATCTGCTTCTGGTTGCCATCGAGCTTCGGCTGGTAGCCCGGGAGGCGCACGTCGGTGACGGGCTCGTAGTCGATCTCCGCGCGGGAGAGATCCTGCGGGATGTCCACCAGCACGGGCCCGGGGCGGCCGCTGCGCGCGATGTGGAACGCCTCGTGGATCGCGCGCGGCAGTTCCTGTGGGTGCTGGATCATGAACGAGTGCTTGACGACCGGCATCGTGATGCCGATCGTGTCGGCCTCCTGAAAGCCGTCTGTGCCGAGCAGCTCCGTGCGCACCTGCCCCGTGATGAACACGCACGGCACGGAGTCCATCATCGCGTCGCAGATCGGCGTGATCAGGTTCGTCGCGCCAGGCCCGCTTGTCGCGAACGCCACGCCGACTTTGCCGGTGGCCTTCGCGTAGCCCTCGGCGGCGTGCCCACCGCCAGCCTCGTGACGCACGAGGATGTGACGGATGCCGCCGTTCACGAACGCATCGTACGTCGGCAGGTTGGCTCCGCCGGGAAGGCCGAAGACGACGTCGACGCCCTCCGCCTTCAAGCATTCCATCAACGCATCAACTGCGCGCATCTCGTCGCCTCCCTTCCTTTGTGCTCGGGGGAAAATCCCCAGTGTACCAGCGGGTTTTATGCCGATCCGCGACGGCTCGTCGGCACGCCGAGGCGAGCCGCGGCAAGTCGTGCCGCGGCGGGCACCTCTTAGGAGGAGCCGATGCCGACGCCGATGGCGAGCACGATCGCCCCGCCGACGGTGACGACGAGCAGCGACGAGCGCAGCGACACTTCGAGGAAGCGGTTGCGCACCCAGGCGATGGCGAACAGCTCGAACGCGACGACGACGCCGGCGACGAGCAGTGCTTTGTGGACGTTGTGGATCAGGAACGGGAGCGTGTGGAAGACGCCGCCGAGCGTGGTCATGCCGCCGGTGATGGCGCCGCGGACGATCGCGGAGCCGCGACCTGTCTGCTCGCCGGTGTCCGACAGCGCCTCCGACCAGCCCATGCTGACGCCGGCGCCGAGCGCGGTGGAGAAGCCGACGAGCAGTGCGGTGTGGGAGCTCGAGGCCACGGCGGCGGCGAAGATCGGCGCGAGCGAGGAGACGGTGCCATCGATCATGCCGACGAGCGCTGGCTGTACGACGCGCAGGACGAAGTCGCGCTCGTCCGCGAAGCCGGCGCGGTGGATCCACCGCGCAAGCAGCCAGTCTCCCAGCTGTGTGCCCCGCTGTCGCGTGGCCGCCTTGACGTTCGCGCTCATCGTGACAGCGTACGCGAGCGGCCGGATTAGGCCGGCCGAATCTGGCTTAGGGCAGCCGAATCGGGCGACTTTCAGCTAGCGCCGACGAGCCCGCTCATGCCTGGGCTTGGCTCTGCTGCTCGGCGGGAACGCGCACCCAGGACTCGGGCGCGATCGCCACGTCGGGAAAGTCGAGCTCGGCGCCGCAGCGAGTGCACAGGGCGTCATAGATCTTCGTGACGCGACCGCACTGCGGACACTGGCGGCGCAGCTCGTCGCGCTCGACGCGATAGGCGATCGCGGCGAACAGGCCTACGAACGGCACGGCGCCCGAGATCAGGAACCACAGGAAGAACGAGCTTCCCTTGAGCTTGCCGATGATGCCGCCGGAAAGGCCAAAGCCGACGGCGATGATCACGTATGCCATGAGCGGCGAGGACCCGGCCGGTCCCTACAGCAGCACCCGCAGCGCCCACACCACGGCGACGACGGCGACGACCAGCAGAAGCGTGCTGAACAGGAACGAGAGCACGTGGCCGATCACGCCGAGCAGGAACCACGCGGCCAGCAAGAACACCAGCGCCGCTACCACCGTGCGTCCGAAGGATTTGCCAGTGGACTCGTTCATGAAAACCGGGTCAATGGTAGCGCGGCCGGACAGGAACACCTACCCCTGTCCGGCCGCACCGCCGAGGCGCCGGCCGAGGGAAGCCGACGCTGGTCGCTGCGGAGGGATCACTACATGCGACCCAGCCGACCGGACCACGCCTGACGGCGTGGTGCCACGCTGGCGATCCTTGCCATCGCGATATCGACGTTGCTGACACCCACGCCACGACGCCCAACCTGCCCCATGCTCGCGAGCCGGTAGCGTCGAATGCGTGGGCCGTTCTTCGCGACACCCACAGACTCCTCGGGCAACAGAATGAACCGCCGAGGAGATGATGAAACGCTTGAGTTTGTTGCCGAGCGGCTCATGCTCAGCATATTGGCGCGTCGCGGCGCCGTTGCCTTTGGCCCGAAGTCCAAAATGTCGCGAGCGGCGGTCTGCTAAGTGCCGAGCTGCTCGTGCACCAGCCGCGCCACCTCGGTCCCGTCGGCGCGTCCCTTGGTCTCGCGCATGACATGTCCGACGATCGGGCCGATCGCCTTGGCGTTGCCTTCGCGCACGCGCTGGGCGGCGTCGGCGTTGGCGGCGAGCGCGGCGGCGACGATGCCGGCGAGCTCCTCACCGCCGTCGATCGCGGCGAGGCCCTCGGACTCGACGATCGCGAGCGGATCGCCGCCGTCTGCGACGAGCTTGTCGAGCACCTGCCGCGCGGCGCCGACGCTGACGCGCTTGGCGGCGACGAGGCCGACGAGTTGCGCGAGGGCCGAGGGTCGCACACGCGAGATGGCGGGATCCGAGCTCGCACCGTCGTCCGCGGTGCTTGCGCCGGCGCCCGCCCCGACCTCGCCGTCGGCGAGGCGCGGGGCGAGCTCGCCGGTGACCCAGTTGGCGAGCGCCTGCGCCTGCGCAGGCGCCGGGTGCGCCTGCGGGTGGGATGCCGGCGCGCCGGCATCGAGCGCGGCCTGGAAGTAGTCGCCGAGCTCGGCGCGGAACGCGAGCAGCTGAGCGCTTTCGGCGCTCAAGCCGAGCTCACGCTGGAAGCGCTCAGCGCGCTGGGCGGGCAGCTCGACCATCGCGGCGCGAGCGTCCGCGAGCATCTGCTCGTCGATCGCGACGGGCAGCAGGTCGGGCTCCGGGAAGTAACGGTAGTCGTGGGCCTCCTCCTTGGAGCGCAACGAGGTGATCGCGCCGGAGGCGGGATCGAAGTGCAACGTCTCCTGAGTCACCTGCCCGCCGCCGCGCAGGAGCTTCCGCTGACGCGCGATCTCGGCCTTGATCCCGCGTTCGATGAAGCGAAAGCTGTTCATGTTCTTGAGCTCGGTCTTGACGCCGAGCTCGTCGCCGCCCTCGGGCCGCAGCGAGATGTTGGCGTCGCAGCGCAGCGAGCCCTCCTCCATGTTGACGTCGGAGACGCCTAGCTGGCGTAGCGTGACGCGCAAGAGCTTGAGCCACTCACCGGCCTGCTCGGCGGAGCGCACATCGGGCTCGGTGACGATCTCGGCGAGCGGGGTGCCGCCGCGGTTGAAGTCGACGATCGAGCCCTCGGAGCCGTGGATGCGCCCGCTGGAGCCGACGTGGGTGAGCTTGGCGGCGTCCTCCTCGAGGTGCACGCGGTGGATGCGCACGTCGCCGAGCGCACCCCCCAGGCACAGCGGCTCGTCGTACTGGGAGATCTGGTAGCCCTTGGGCAGGTCGGGATAGAAGTAGTTCTTGCGGTGGAAGATCGATCGCGGTGCGAGCTCGGAACCGAGCGCGAGGCCGATCATGAGCCCGAAGTGAACAGCGCGGGCGTTGACGACGGGCAGGCTGCCGGGCAGCCCGAGGCACACAGGGCAGGTACGCGTGTTGGGCGGCTCTCCGAACGACAGCTCGCAGCCGCAGAACATCTTCGTCGCGGTCGCGAGCTGCACGTGAATCTCGAGTCCGATGACGGGCTCGTAGACGACGTCTTCCATGGAGCCGCCTGCCTGTGCCCCGGAGGGTGCCGGCGGCCGGGTCGGCGTTCGCTGCTCCTCAGACACGGGCTTCTGCTCCATCGAAGCCGAGGCTCAGCTCGAGCGCGTACGCGGCGTCGAGCACGCGGTTCTCGCTGAAGGCGGGGCCGGCGATCTGCAGGCCGACGGGCAGCCCCTGGCTGAGGCCGCAGGGGATCGAGATCGCCGGGACGCCGGCGAGCGACATCGGCACGGTGCAGAAGTCGTTGAGGTACATGGCGAGCGGGTCCTCGGTCTTCTCGCCGAGCTTGAAGGCGACGGTGGGCGCGGTCGGCGTGACGATCAGGTCGACCTGCCCGAAGGCACTCTGGAAGTCCTCGGCGATCTTCGTGCGCACTCGCTGGGCGCGGCCGTAGTAGGCGTCGTAGTAGCCGGAGGACAGCGCGTAGGTGCCGAGCATGATGCGGCGCTTGACCTCGGTACCGAAGCCGTCGTGGCGCGTGCGTGTGTACATGTCGAGCAGGTCGGATGGGTCATCGGCGCGCAGCCCGTAGCGCACGCCGTCGAAGCGCGCGAGGTTCGAGGAGGCCTCGGCGGGCGCGATCACGTAGTACGCCGACAGCGCGTGCGACGCGTGCGGCAGGCGCACCTCGCTCACCCGTGCGCCGAGCTCCTCGGCCTGCGCAAGCGCGGCGCGGAAGGCGTCGAGCACGCCTGCTTCGATGCCCTCGCCGCTGAGCTCCTCGGGCACGCCGAGGCGCACGCCGTCGAGGCGCTCGGCGCTCGGCAGCGAGATCTCGCCGGGGAACCGCAGCGAGGTGGCGTCGCACTCGTCGCGTCCCACCATGTGACGCAGCAGCAGCGCGGCGTCGCGCACGTCGCGCGTGAGCGGGCCGGCCTGGTCGAGCGAGGACGCGAACGCGATCATGCCGTAACGCGAGACGGATCCGTACGTGGGTTTCATACCGACGATCCCGCACAGCGCGGCCGGCTGGCGGATCGAGCCGCCGGTGTCCGTGCCGAGCGCCCACGGCGCGAGGCCGGCGGCGACGGCGGCCGCGCTGCCGCCCGAGGAGCCGCCGGGCACGCGCTCGCGGTTCCACGGGTTGCGCACCGGCCCATACGCGGAGTTCTCGTTGGAGGAGCCCATCGCGAACTCGTCCTGGTTGGTCTTGGCGAGCAGCGTGGCGCCGGCGCCCTGCAAGCGCCGCACTACGGTCGCGGTGTACGGCGGCAGATAGCCCTCGAGGATGCGCGAGCCTGACTGGCTGGGCACGTCTTTGGTGCAGAACAGGTCCTTGACGGCAAGCGGCACGCCGCCAAGCGGGGCATCGCCGCCAGCGCGGGCAAGCGGCGCGGGCGCGCTGTCGGCGACCCACGTGAAGCAGTTCAAGCCGTCATCGCCAGCCTCACGATCGGCGGCGGCGCGCGCGCGGTAGGCGTCGAACAGCTCGCCGGCGGACAGCGAGCCCGCGGCGATCTGCGCCGCCGCCGCCGCCGCGGACAACTCGAGGACGTCGCTCATGCCTGCGGGCTGGGGACCAGAAAGCCGTCGTCGGAGACCGCCGGCGCCTGCGCGAGCGCGACCGCGCGCGGCAGGCACGGTCGCGGCTCATCGGCCCGCAGCGCGGGCTGGGTGGACATCTCATCGCCCACCACGTGCGATGTCGGCGCGACATCGGCGAGATCGAGCTCGCCGATTCGCGCGACGTGCTCGAGCACGGCTGAGAGCTCCCGCGCCATCGGCTCGATCTCATCCTCGGCGAGCGCCAAGCGTGCCAAGCGCGCCACGTGGAGAACCTCCTCGCGTGTGATCACCGTGGCGATTCTAGGGCCGCGGGCGCGGCGCCGGACGCGCGGGCGGATACAGCGACGGGCGTTCGTCGCGCAGCACGAGCCATGCGCCGATCAGGATCAGCGCGGCGCCAGCCAGCGCGAGCCACGCGCCGAAGCACGCTTCGGTGGTGTGGTCGGGCCGCTCGAGCGCCCTGACGAGCGCCGCGATCGTCGCGATCAG
>JASLHP010000314.1 GCA_030149625.1 Solirubrobacteraceae bacterium | reverse complement strand
ACCAGACATTCACGACCGAGATCTTCACGGAGTTCCAGTTCGAACCGCAGGCCGCCGGCGCGCTGTCGATTCCGCTGGTGCTGCTCGGCCTGCTGCTGCTCGCGGGCGACGCGCTCGTCCCACGACGGATAGCTACCGGCGCCTCGCCAGCGCGTGTGGCGACTCGCGCCAAGCCCTCGCCGGCGGCGCTCGTATCGATCCTCGTGGCGCTGAGCGCGCTCATCGGTCTCGGGGTGGGGGTTCCGCTCGGCACGCTCTGCTACTGGATGGCGCAGAGCCAGCACAGCACGCTGCCCGCGGCCGCGACGCTCTCCTCCGCGACCTGGGCGACCGTGAGCTACAGCGCCCTCGGAGCCGGGGTCGCGATTTTCCTGGCGTTGCCGGTCGCGATGATGAGCTTCCGAAGATCCAGCATCCCAAGGATGCTGATCGAGCGCAGCACGTACATCACGCAGGCGCTGCCGGGGGTCGTGATCGCGCTCAGCCTCGTGTACTTCGCCACCCGCTACGCCTACGGCATCTACCAGACGAGCACGCTGCTCGTCGCCGCCTACGCGATCCTGCACTTTCCGCTCGCGCTGGTGTGCGTCAAGTCTTCGGTCGCGCAGACCCCGGCGCGTCTGACGGACGTCGGGCGCTCGCTCGGACGCGGCCCGCTCAGCGTGTTCGTGCGCATCACGCTGCCATTGCTCGCCCCTGGGCTGCTGGCAGGCTTCTGCCTCGTGTTCCTCACGGCGGTCACCGAGCTCACCGCGACGCTCGTGCTCGCACCGATCGGCGTGCACACGCTCGCCACTCAGTTCTGGGCCTACCAGAGCGAGGTCGCGTATGGCGCTGCCGCGCCCTATGCCCTGATGATCGTCGCCCTCGCGATGATCCCCGGCGCGCTGCTCGGGCTGTGGTTTGACCGCGAGCGCCACACCCGCATACAGTCAGTGCGATGAGCGCGATCGAGCTTCGTCGGCTCGCCAAGCGATTCGGCGCGACCCCCGTGCTCGCCGACGTCGAGCTGGAGGTCCCATCGGGCTCGTTGACGGCGATCCTGGGGGCGTCCGGAAGCGGCAAGACCACGCTACTGCGACTGATCGCGGGCTTCGAGCGACTCGACGCCGGCACGATCGCCGTCGGTGGCCGGACGCTCGACGATGGCCGGCGCGCCGTCCGCTCCCAGGATCGAGCCGTCGGCTATGTGCCCCAGGATGGCGCGCTGTTCCCGCACCTGACGGTGCTCGCGAACGTCGCCTTCGGGCTCCGGCGCGCGCAGCGCGCAGCCGCGGAGCAACTGCTCGAGCTCGTCGGGCTCAGCGATCTCAGAAGACGCTACCCGCATCAGCTCTCTGGCGGTCAGCAACAGCGCGTCGCGCTTGCCCGCGCGCTCGCGATCGAGCCCGCCGTGCTGCTGCTCGACGAGCCGTTCGGCTCGCTTGACGCCTCCCTGCGCGCCGACCTGCGGCGCGATGTGGCGCGCATCTTGGCGGAGACCGCCACGACCGCGGTGCTCGTGACGCACGACCAAGAGGAGGCGTTGTCGCTGGCCGACCAGATCGCGCTGCTCGCCGACGGCAGGATCGTCGCGTGCGGCGCTCCGCGCACGCTCTACGAAGACCCCGCCGGCACTCTCGCCGCGTCCGCGCTTGGCGAGATCAACCTACTCCCGGCGCGGATCCGAGACGGACACGCCGTCTGTGCACTCGGTGCGATTGATATACGCGCCAGCAGCAGCCTGAACATGGACGGCGCTGTGCAGCTGATGCTGCGCCCCGAGCAGCTCGCGCTCAGCCTCGATCCTCAAGGCGGCGCGGCCGCGACCGTGACCGAAGTCGAGTACTACGGGCACGACACGCTGGTGCGACTACGTCCGGTAGATGCGGCGACCGACACGCTGGTTGCTCGCGTCGAAGGTGGGCTCGAGCTCGAGCGAGACCAGCGCGTCTGGGTTAAAGCGATTGGCGGCGGACACATATGGCCGCACGCAACGCTCGTCGAGGATGCGGCCCCATCGCGTAGTCCCGATGCTTGACTAGCGCCCGTTCTTCGCGCGGCGCTCGCGCTCCTTGCGCCACAGTTCCAGTTCGGTCTGCTCATCCGCGGCGGTGGCGGCGACGATGTCATGACGATTGGCCGCGCATACCTCGCCACGGCGGTCGGCAAGGCTCGGGTTGCGCCAGCCGCCTCGGGCGCCCCCTTGGCCGATCGGGACCCCGCCGACGATGCCGGCGAGCAATATCAGGCCGACGATCGGCGCCGGCGCCTGCACAGCGGAGGGGCCGAACGCAACGAGACCAACGGCGACGACGAGCATCGCCAGCACGATGATCGTGATCGGCGTGATGACGAACGACGCGAGATATTGGCGGAGTCGATGCACGCGCAGAGCCTACAGCCGCGCGTCCCGATCGTGCGAATTGACGTCGACTGGACGTCAGCGCGCGAGCCTCTCGACGAGCGATGCGGCTGTCGCTCCGGTGTCATGCCGCCGGCACCACTCGGCGAGCTGTCGAGCTCGCACCCGAATCGTCTCATCCGCGAGCGCTCGCTCGACGGCAAGTCGCAGCACGCGTGGCGTGAGGAACCGCCGCGGCACCCGGACGCCGGCGCCAGCCCAATCCAGGCGCGCGGCGTTCTCGTTCATGTCGCCGACCGCCGGGCAGCCGACGACGGCACAGCCACTAGAGAGCGCGCGCACGAGCGTGCCGTGGCCGACGTGGCAGACGACGAGGTCGCAGCGCGGCATCGTGCGCGAGTAGGAGACCCAGTCGACGACGCGCGCATTCTCGGGCACGGGCAGCGAGCGCGGCGGAAGCCGCCGGTTATATGTGGCGAGCACCCGCACTGGCGCGTCGGCTAGGCCACGCAAGGCGGCGCGCAGCATCCTGTGCTGCGAGTCTTGGGCTGTGGAGGGGGCGACGAGCACGAGCGGCGCGTCCGGTGCGACGCGGCCGCCTCCGCTCGGCGGCTCAACCTCGCGCGCGGGCGGCTCCCACATCAGCGGCCCGACGACGTGTGCGTACGCCGGCCACGCGCGCGGGTACTCGAGCTGCGGGAACGTGGCGACGAGCGCGAGCTGGCGGCTGATGCCGCCGTGCACGTAGTCGAGCGGCGCGAGCCCGAGCCGCGCGCGGGTGTCGTTGAGCTCGACGCGCCCGCGCTCGAGCCCCTTCTCGACGGCCACGTGGGCGCGGCGCCAGAAAGCGCGCCCGAGATCGGTGTGCGGCAGGCGCGCGCCGAGTGAGTAGATCGGGAACTCGGGCGCGCCGTATGGGTAGACGTGGGGGACGAGCGTGGCGCGCGGAATGCCTTGGATCTCCGCGGCAAGCGCGGGAGCGAGCGTGAGGATGTCGGCGACGACGACATCGGGCCGCAGCTCACGCACGAGCGGCACGGTGTCGAGGGTGGCGTGCACGACGGCCTCGTAGAAGTCGAGCGGCTCTGGTCCCTGGGGAAAGACCCGATACTCGGGCGCTGGCGCAAAGCTCATGCCCTCGGCCTCGACGTGTTGCTGCCAGCGGCGCCATGTCTGCAGCGTGACGTCGTGTCCGCGCGCGACTAGCGCGCGCCCGAGCGCGATCATCGGGAAGGCATGGCCGGGGTCGCCGAAGGCGCCCAGCAGCATCCGCTTCGGGGTCACGTCTCCCGAAGGAGCACCGCCGTCATGCATGGTCGGGGTGCGCGTCAGGCGGCGAGCTCGGCGAGCAGCCGCAACTGCCGCAGGCGCTCGGGGGCGGTGAACGCGGTCGGAGTCACGCCGAGCGTGCCGACGCCCGCGTCGCGGTAAACGGCAAGGCGCTCGCGGATCACGTCGGGAGGGCCGCACAGCGAGACGGTGTCGATCAGCGCGTCCGGGATCGCGGCCATCGCCTCCTCGCGCTTGCCTTCGAGGTAGAGGTCCTGAATTGTCTGCGCCTCGGCCTCATAGCCGTAGCGCCGCACGAGCTGGTTGTAGAAGTTCTGCTTGCGCGAGCCCATGCCGCCGACGTACAGCGCGACGAATGGGCGCATCGTGTTGCGCCCCGCCTCCAGGTCGTCGGTGATGCAGAGGTTGACGGTCGGCGCGATGTCGAAGTCGTCAAGCGATTTGCCCGACCGGCTGGCGCCCTCCTGCAGCAGCGGGCGCAGCTCGGAGACGTGCTCGGGGCTGAACAGCGTCGGGATCCAGCCGTCGGCGATCTCGCCGGCGAGCGCCGTGTTCTTGGGGCCGATCGCGGCGAGGTAGATCGGGATACGCTCCTGCACGGGGGAGATCGTGAGCTTGAGCGCCTTGCCGGGACCGTCGGGGAGCGGCAGCTCGAGCGTTTCGCCCTGAAACTCGAGGCGCTCGCGCGCGAGCGCCATGCGCACGACGGCCACGTACTCGCGCGTGCGCTGCAACTGCTTGGCGAAACGCTGCCCGTGCCAGCCCTCGGCGACCTGCGGCCCCGAGGAGCCGATGCCGCAGATCATGCGGCCGTTCGAGAGCTGGTCGATCGTCGCCGCGGTCATCGCGGTCATCGCGGGTGAGCGGCCTGGCATCTGGAAGATGCCGGCGCCGAGGCGGATCTTCGAGGTCTGCCCGGCGAGCCAGCCGAGCACGGTGGCCGTGTCCGAGCCGTAGGCCTCCGCCGCCCACACCGAGTCATAGCCCAGCTTCTCGGCCTCCTGGACGATGTTGAGCTGGTCCTCGGAGGTGAGGCCAATGCCCCAGTAGCCGATGTGCACGCCGAGCTTCATGTGCAAGTTTCCTTTCAGGGGGAGGGAATCCGTTGCCTACCTGGATGGCGTGCCATACGCTTGGCGCGCATCGCCCAGTGATTGGCTGGATGGCCAAAGAAGGTGGTGCACAGCCTATGCGAAACCGCCACCGCCACACGAGCAGCCCCGTCGAGCGTTTGCGTCTCGCGATCGACTGTCTGCCGATCGGCACGCGCGAGGCGATGCTCGCGGGCCTGCGCGCGAACGAGCGGATCATCGCGGGCGCGTATGTGGACGGCGAGGGTGGCGTGTGCCCGATGCTCGCTGCGCACCGTGCGGGAGGACGCACGGACCTGCTGTCGTTTGCGCGCTCGTGGGACCGTTTTACGCGGGCCACGCGTGGCCCGCGCACCGCCACCGAGCGCGAGGTGCAGATCCTGATCGCGCAGCTGCGGGACAGCCTCGCGAACGCCACCTCCGTGGACTTGGACGTGGCGATCAAGCAGCATCGCGAGCTGCTGCGGCGCGGGCGCGTGCGCCCACGCCGCCGGCTCCCGGATGCAGCGGACCCGGTGGGCGAGATCGTGGCCAGGCGGCTGCGCTGGCCATCGCGAGCGCGACGTCTCGTCGGCGCCGGCGCGTCGCTGTAGCCAGACGCTACCTACGGCGAGCGCCTACAGCGAGTCGCCGGGACGTACGAACATGATCTCCGGCACGACGCACGCGGGGGATACCTTCAGTAGAAAGCGCACGGACTCGGCGATGTCCTCGGCGCGGATCATGTCCTCGGCAGCGACGTGCTCCTTGACGAAGTCGGTCATCGGCGTGTCGACGAACGCGGGGCACAGCGCGGTGCTCTTGATGCCTTCGGCGCCGAGCTCCTTGTTCATCGCTTCGGTCCAGCCGACGACGCCGTGCTTGGTCGCGGAGTAGACCGACAGCCATGCCTCGCCACGCTTGCCGGAGATTGAGGAGGTGTTGACGACGAGCGCGTTCTTGTGCTCACCGGCGGCTTCCTTGAGCAACGGCACGCACTCGCGGTAGAAGAGCACGATCGAGCGCAGGTTGATGTCCAGCTGCATGTCCAGCCGCTTGGTCTCGATCTCAGCGACCGCTTGGCCGACGCCGACGCCCGCGTTGTTGACGAGCACGTCGAGGCGGCCGAAGCGCTCGCGGTGCGCGTCGACGACCTTTTCGATCTCAGCCTCGTCGGAGACGTTCGCGGCGACGGCATGCACGTCGAACCCGCCGCCCGCGAGCCCGGCGACCGCGGCGTCGAGCTTCTCGGGCCGTCGCGCGGCCATCGTGACGCCGTACCCTTCCTCGCCGAGCACTCTCGCGATCGCGAGGCCGATGCCGCTCGAAGCTCCGGTGACGATCGCTGCACGCTCTGCTGACATCTGTGAGTCCTCCCTTGGTGATCCGAATCGAGGCGGCCGCCCAAATGGCTTGACAGCCTCCCGGAGCATCCCACATACGGCGCATCGGATCCCGCTCGTACATGTCACTGGTAGCGTCTGCATGGCGCGCGGCGGCACGAGCCAGGTGCGCGACGGGCCCGTAGCTCAGTTGGTTAGAGCCGCCGACTCATAATCGGTAGGTCGCAGGTTCGAGTCCTGCCGGGCCCATCCGGAAACCCCTGCAAAACGACCGAAAAGCACCCCTGGCGGGACTCGCGGATGGCCGGTCAGATTTCCCCAGCGGTCGCCGGGTCTGTTCGAGGCGTCTCCGTCGCGTGGCCTGCTCGGCCGTCGGACCGAGGGCGATGAGGTCGATCTCGCCCGCGGGCGAGGACACCCGCAGTCGCCGCGGCTGGGCGGTGCGAAGCATCCGGTAGCTGTCAAGCGCGAGGTCCTGTGCGAGTGAATCGGTCACAGTTTCTTGGGCCGTTCGATCGCACCACTGGCCTGGTGGCTGCTTCTCGGCGGGGTGAACGTCGTGCCAGTCTGTAGCGTGAGGGCTCTGAGGTATGAAAGCTGGCGAGGAGTGGGTCCCGTTGCTGATGTACGAGTGATCATCGCGTTCTTGTTGCCGGTTGCGGTTAGCTTGCGAACTTTGCCCGCTGCTCATCACGCCCCGGAAGGAGAGTCGAGCAATTGATGATGTGAAATCAGTGCGCCTCCGCTAGGGGGCGATGCTCGATTGCCGAAGGTGTAAGCCGATCTCTCGGGGAGGGTGTGACAGGACCCTCGCGTAGACGTGGGCTCCGCCCGGCAGGCGCCACGAAGCGGCCGAACGATACGCAGCACTCTCACCCAATGGTGCTTCACTTTCCGCGGAGCGCGGCGTTTACAGTAAGTCCGGCGCAGGCAACCGTCCATTCGCCGAGCACAGCGCGGTCAGCTACAAGGCCTCCGACCTCGACGGCGACGAGAAACCGGACGGCGACCAGCTGGAGGAATTCCGAGTGCGCGTCGTGTCCCGATGCGCGGTGGCTGCACGCCCAGCCGGCGCGTGTTAGGATGCCCGTCGTTTGGGTGAGCCTCAGGCGTAGGGAGGGGGTATGGGTCGCTTCATCGTCATCGCTGTCGCCTGCGTCGCGATGACGCTTGCCTGGGGTTTCCCGGCGGCAGCCGTTGCGGCCAGCCAGGCCAGCCGCAACGTCGCCCTGATCCCTGAAGCCCAGGGCGAAGAAGCGGGGCTGCTGCCGACGTACGGCGAAGTCCCGGGAGAGCCGGGGGACTCCTTCGAAGGGTTCTCGTTCTCGAATGTCGCGCTCGACGAAATCGAACCGTCGCGCCTGGCTCAGTTCGACACGGTCGTTCTCAACGAGGTTCCCACTCAGTCGCTTTCGACGGCGCAGGAGAGTGCGCTGGCGGCATTTGTGACCAATGGCGGGAAGCTGATCATCCATGACGCGGACAACACCGAGAACAACGACTACAGCTGGCTACCGGTTCCCGCGATGAGCGGAGACGGCTGCCAGAACTGCGGCAACACGGGGGGGCAGGGCGGAAGTCGTCGAGAGCAACACCCTCGTGAGCAACGAACCGAGTTCGCCGTACTACATCGACGTTGGCGAACTGCCCGGAAACAGCGACGCCGTCGGCGACGCGAACCTGCTACTGACGACCGACCCGCGCTGGTCGGCGGACATCGTCGGCGAAAACAGTGTCGGAGTATCGGGGGCGATGGACGCCTACGCGAGCGACGGAGGCCTGATCCTCTACAACGGCTTCGACACGGACGACATGGGAGAAACGTTCCCCGACGGCGTGGCCTGGCTCCAGAAGATCTGGTACGACGAGCTCGCGCAGGAATGGGACCCGGACAAGCTGCCCCATTCGATTCCTGTGGTCGGGCCCGGTGGACACTGCGGCAGGCGGTCGGTTCGGGTCGGTGTGGTGACAGTGTGCGCCACCACTGTCTCTGTGAACGGCGGCGAAGAGGTCGCGACTGGGGAAGTGGTGCTGGACGGTGGCGTGTCCGTCGGCGAAGGGCCGCTCGCGATCGAAACGGGCACCCAGCGCCTGACGCTCGCCGGTCCGGCGCCGATCACATTGCTCCGCAGCGGGGGCGACGTGTCGCTCG
>JASLHP010000295.1 GCA_030149625.1 Solirubrobacteraceae bacterium | reverse complement strand
ATCGTCGAGGTCGACGGCTCCGCGCACACGGCGGTGGCATGCGACGTGATCGTGGAGCTCGACGATCGTCTCGCGGTCGGGGCAGTCGCGGCTGTGCGCAAGCTCGAGCGCTACGACCACTTCCTCGCGGGCTGGTCCTTGCACACTCGCCGCTACGGTCCGCGCACCGGCGTCGTGCCGACGGTCGTATTCGTATGCCGCGATCGTGCGAAGGCGCGCGAGTCCGCCAGGCGCGCCGACTCCGTGCTGGGTGCGTGTCGCGCTTATGCGGGTGAATACCCTCACGACTGGGAGTACCCAGGTAGAGAGCGGACCCTGTTCGTGGCCGAGCGCGACGCCCACGAGGGCCTGCTCGACGCCTTCGGGATTCCTCGGTTGCCGCCAGCGATTCGCGTCGGCGCCGCACACGGCGATCCCAGCGCCGGTGAGGCGACCGTGGAGCGACGCGAGATCCGCGGCGCGGACCTGAGTCCTTGACGAGGAACGGCTCGCGAGGAGCCCATCGCGATCTGGCTGGGGCGCTCGCCGAAAGCACCCCAGCCCGCGGCCACGATCAGAACACGAGATCGTCCTCGTCGGCGACTGCCCCGACGCCGACCAGCTCCCGATTGGCGCCGGTGTCCTCAGGATCCTCGGCGTGCTGCTCGTCGCCTTCCAGTTGCGCGCGTCCGCCTGGGCTGTCGAGGAATTGGACCGTGTCAGCCACGATGCTCACCGCCTGGCGACGCTCCTGCTCGGCGGTCTCCCACTCGCGCCACTCCAGTCGTCCGTCGACCGCGACACGACTGCCGCGACGCGTGTAGCGGCTGACATTCTCGCCGCGCGCGCCGAAGATGCTCACGTCGAAGTAGTTCGGGCGCTCGACCAGCTCTCCGGCGTGATCCTTGTGGCTGGAGTTGCATGCGATGCGCAGCCCGCAGACGCTGGTCCCGGACGGGAGCGCACGCAGCTCGGGGTCGCGGGTGAGGCGTCCGACGAGCACCACGCGGTTGATTGAGAAGTAGGACATAGATAGGTCTCCATTGCTAGATGGTTGACCCCCCACACGCAAGCTAGGCGTTGATTGGGACGGTACTCTCGGCCGGCTCGCAGCTAGCGATCGAGCGCAGGCTCGCCGCCGGCTTGCGACCCGTTGCCGAGCTGGCCGAAGGCCGGAGTCCGCGAGGCGGGCTCTGCGAGCGCGTCGAGCTCGATGAGCGCGATCCGTCGACCGGCGTGAGCGCTCTCGATCGCTCGCGCGAGCGGACGCTGCACCTCCGGCGCCGCAAGATAGATCGTGCCGGCGACGCAGCGGCAGCGCGCCCAGGCGCGGCAGATCTGCAGCAGTCTCCGCGGCGCCTTGACCGTGAGCTCGACCTCGACAGCGACTGGCGGCTCCTCGGTCGATCCCTTGGCCCACAGCACGATGTCGGGCCGGTGCAGCGACTCGGTGCCGTTCGCGTCGCCGCCGAGGTGTGCGCTCGCCAGGGCCGTCCCCGCATCGCGCTCGTCGCGGCGCAGCTCGCGCTCGCCCATCACATGGCGGTCCGGGTAGGCACGCTCGAGCGCCGCCGCGACGCGTGCGCATTCGAGTGCGTGTGGCGCGCCCGACGCGCTCAGACGACACGGCTCGAGGCCTCGCACTCCGGCTGCGCGCAGTCCCTCTCGCGTGACGGTGTACAGGGCGGGAGCGCCGGCGAGCACGTGCCTGCCGGCGAGGAGTCCCGCGCGCTCGCAGGCGCGCAAGCGCGCGCGGGCCGACGCCAGCGTCCAGTCTCCATGCTGTGCGATCGCCGGTGCCGTCGCCACACCGAAGCGTGCGGTCCAGCGCACGAGCTCGAGTTGACCCGGCGAGTATGAGTTGCTTTTTCCAGACACGTGACTCTCCTTCGATCGTTGTGTGCGTGATGGCCGGTCCGAGCCGAGCCGAGCCGAGGCTCGGTATCGCCGCCGTCGCGAAGCGCGTCAGCCGGGCCGCCCGTCGAGCGGGCGGCCCGGCTGCGGGCTAGCGGCGGCCTGTCGGCTTCAGCGGCGCTGTGCGGGCGCAGAGATGCGCGTCATCCGTGCGCTCGCGCCGTCGCCGAGTACCAGCACCGCGGCCCAAGCCCGTCCCAGGCTCATCACCTGGCCGGCCTCGAGCACCGGCGCGCGGCTCCTGGTACGCGTCGTTCTGCCGTCGCTGTTACGCGAGACGCGCCATGTCCCGCGTGTTCCAGCGATCCTCGCGATCAGCTCAGCGGAGTCGGGCACCACCTGTCGGTGCGCGATCAGCACCGACAGGTTGCCGAGCACCTGCTCGAGCAGCCGTTCGTGTCCGGGGAGCCTGAGATCGGAGAGCTCCTGTGTTCCGAGCAGCAGGCTGAACCCGGCCGAGCGGGCGCGGCCGAACAGCCTCACGACCTGATCGGCGGCGATCGCGGAGAACTCGTCGATCACGACCAGCGTCGGCACCGGCGACGCCTGCAGTGAGGCGACGGTCGTCTGCAGGTCCTGAATGATCGCGCCACCGAGCATCTGACTCAACAGCGGCCTGCTGTCGGACTCGAGCGCGAAGTAGACAACCGCGCGGTCGCTCAATGCGCTCAGCAGCTCGAACCGGGCGCCCGTCGTGCGTGGATCGAGCCACGGCCCGATGTCAGACTCGGCCAAGATCGCGAGTCGGTCGCGCACGCCCGCGAGCTCGCTCTGCTGGCGCTTGGAGAGCGAGTCGAGATACGCGAACGTGGCGCGAGCGTCGGCCTGCGGCAACCGGCGGGCCACCAGCTCCAAGCGCTCAGGCTGCAGGTGCTCGACGATCGCTCGCAGACTGACCTCGGCGCCCGTCCCGCGCAGTGCCCGCACTACGTGTCCAAGGTAGCGCTGCGCTTGGCGTAGGTAGTGAGGCTCGGTGAAGCGCTCGCCGGCCAGCGCCTTGTCGGCGATCTCGCTCGCGCTTCCCCTGGAGTAGGGGTTGTAGACGGTATTTCCCGCGGGCGTCCACTCGACGAACGCTCGCCCGGCGAGAGCCGCGGCGCGGCGTAGCTCGTCGCGCATGCCGTCATCGCCCTTCGGGTCGACGACGACCGCGCCCAGCCCGCGCGCAATCGAGTGCGCGGCGATCGACGCCTGGGTGACGGTCTTGCCCGATCCTGTCGCGCCGACGACAAGCGCGTGTGTTCCGCCGCCTGGACCGCCGAACGGGATCGACACGGACCGCCGGTCCTCGTCGATCCCGAGCGGCAGCGCGCCCTGGTCGTAGCCGCGGCCGGCGCCGATGTGCTCACGGATGCGCGTCGCAACAGTCCACCCGAGCCGACGCATCAGCTTCAGGGGGTCGTGACGACGCGCGGCGAGCTCGGCCAGATCCGATCCGGCCTCGATGTCTTCGCGGTGCCAGTGTCGGCTCCGCGCCGCCGCGATCAGCGCCGCCGACGTCAGCGTTACCTCGGTGCTGGCCAGCTCGGTCCGTGCCAGCACGAACATCGCCAGCGCAGCCGCCGCCCATCGCCAGTGCAGGTGCCTGCTGCGCATGATGTTCGCCGCGGCCACGCCGAGCGCCGAGCCGAACGTGAGGCGAGCGATCGTGGACACGGTCCAGCGGAGCGATTCGTCGACGGTTGCGTGAAGGCCGACCGCGCCTTCGAGTAGTGCGTGCGGGGGCATTGCGTCATTCCCTTCTCGGGCTGGCCCGTGAGGACAAGCCCGCTCGGGCCGGCACGGGCCGGCCACTGGTGGTTAACGGGCGTTGGCGGACCGGAAGGCCCGCCAACGGGTGCTGCGTGATGTGCGCATGCCGGGCGAGCGCCGCCCGGTTGGCGCTGCCTGGTGGGCCGATCAGCCCTTCAAGATCGGTGTGTCGTCAGCGTCGTCGGCCGTGGCGATCGCACTCGTGCGTCACGTCAGCCGGTAGCCGACTCCCCAGACGCTGATCACCCACCGACGTGTGTCGCCGGGTTCGAGCTTGCGGCGAAGCCTGCTCGCGTGGCTGTCGAGCGTTCGCGTGGACCCGTCGGAGCGATATCCCCACACGGTGCGCAGCAGCTCGGCCTTGGCGAATACGCGCTCAGGCTCGCGCGCGAGCTGTACGAGCAGCTCGAACTCCATCCGGCGCAGAAACACCTCTCGGCCGTCGAGGGTGACGGTATGGGTGCGTGTGTCGATCACCAGTGGTCCCACCTCGATCGGCCATTCGCCAGCGCCAGCGGCCGCGCAGCGGCGCAGGACCGCTCGTAGACGCGCCCTCAGCTCTGTGTACGTCGCCGTCGCCGGTCCGGCCGCGCTCGCCGGTCTGGCGAGGAAGTCGTCCGCGCCGGCTTCGAACGCCCGCAGCATGTCGAGCTCGTCTGCGCGAGCCCCGATGACGATCGCCGGCAGCATCTCGTCCCACGGCGTGTCGCGCGCCTTGCCACGGCGGATCTCGCGCAGCAGCTCCAGCGCGCCGGACGACGAGTCGAGCCGGCCGAGCACCGCCAGCCGCGGAGCGCCCGTGCGCGCTAGAACGCGGGCGTGCTCCGCGGTGCGCGCGAGCTCCACGTCGAAGCCGTCGGCGCTCAGCTGCTCTGTGAGTGTGCGGCCGAACTGCCTGTCGGACTCGACGACGAGGATCGTGCGGCGCGCGCTCACGGCTCGACCTCGCGGGGGCTGATTCCGAGGCCACGGCGCGCGATCAGCCCGAGTACGTCGCTGTGAACCCACGGCGTCGGCGTGTCGTGTCCGCCCTCGGGCAGCAGCCCGATGCGACGCGCAAGCCAGCTCGTCTCGCCGCTCTCGTTGCCCCTGCGGTCGCGCTTGATCCGACCGCAGCGGATCGCGATCTCGCTCATGCTCGATTCCTGCCTCGCGACGACCGCGAGCACCACTTCTCGCAGCCGGCGGTTGAGCACGATCGGGCTCTGTTGGATCCGCAGGAGCTCAGCGCGCAGCACCGTCGTGGAGAGCTCGCCGCCGGTCGCGCGTGTTGCGAGCGCACAGCGCGTGAGCGAGCACAGCGGCTCGTAGCTTTCCATCGCCGCGATCGCGGTCCGCAGGCTCAGCGGCTCGAGCTCGCGCGGCCGGGCGTGCGCGAGTCGGCACCAGCGCAGCTCCGGAATCGACCCACCGGCGTGCACGAGCTCGAGTGCGTACGAGCAGCCGTGCGGATCGTGCAACGGCTCGTCAGCCGCTGCGGCATCGATGTGCGTCTGTGCGTCGAGCTGGTCGGCGAACGGCGCGACGATCGCGTCTTCGGCGGTGAGAAGCCTGCCGCGGCAGCGGCGTTTGGCCGTGTCCTCCAGGTAGTGCGTGCAGGTCAGCATCGCGTTCTCGGCGGGCTCGTCCGCGGCGAGGTGCGCCACCAGGCGGGCGTCGCCGCGGGTTCGCCGGTCGCGGTCGATGACCAGCGTACTCCCGGCTGCGCCGGGGCACGCGATCACCTCGCGCAGGCGTCCACCGTCGTCCGCGTAGCTGCCGAGCGGCACCCGGTCGCGGCTGGGTCGCTTGCGTCGTCTGCCTGGGTGCGCTTGGTGCGCCGGCATGGAGCTCGCGCGTCGGGCGTTGGCGCGATGGGCGGGAAAGGGAGAGGCGGATGTGCGTGTCATGTCGTCTCCTTTGGGGACCGGTCAGCGCGGTCCGGCGTCGCGGCGCCGGGGCCTTTCGGCGCGCTTCTAGGAGCAGCGGGGGCAACCGTCAAGAGGGCGGGCATTGGGCGCCGGGCTCGCTCAGCGCATGGCGAGAACCCCCTAGGGGGTTCTCGGAGGTCGTGTCTCGCGGTTGTGTCCCGAGATGAAGTTGGCGCGAACGCGCTGATCGAGGCGAGACGCGCAGGCGGCCCTTTGGACCGGCGCGATCCAGTGGCCGAATCGTCGTGCGAGAGTCGCCGGGTGCTGCTCGCGTGGCCATCGCGAAGGCTGGGGGCCCGGCGTGTGTGAGTGCCAGATGCCGCTGCTCAGGGGAAAGTGGGTGGGGAGAGACCGAGCCTAGCGGGCGAACGCGAGCCGAGCTCGCATGCGCCGCCGCCGCAAGCGCGTCGTTCGCCGTTGCCTTCTCGGCGGTCGGCGGATTTAGCTCTGCGATGGGAAACGGCGCATCCGCTCGGTGCAGTCGCGTTCGTCTTCGCGGGAC